>CAIOHI010000172.1 GCA_903858075.1 uncultured Actinomycetes bacterium | reverse complement strand
GTTTTTCAACAAACTTGCAGGTGTAGTAGAGCCAGAAGCAAAACGTAAAGCAATTGGCGAACTCTTCGTGCGTATTTTTGAAGAAAATACCGGGGGCGTCACCGACGCAGAATTTCTGGTGCAAGGAACCTTGTACCCCGACGTTATTGAAAGTGGCGGAAGCGATGGCACAGCATCTGTCATTAAAAGTCACCACAACGTAGGTGGCTTGCCAGAAGATATGACCTTGAAATTAGTTGAGCCGCTACGCACACTTTTCAAAGACGAAGTGCGTAAGTTGGGCAGTGAACTTGGTCTTCCCGATGAAATGGTCTGGCGTCAACCGTTCCCGGGTCCGGGGCTTGGCGTGCGCATTATTGGCGAGGTCACCCCCGAACGTGTGGCGACGCTGCAAGAAGCCGATGCCATCGTGCGCGAAGAAGTGCGTCTGGCTGGCCTTGAACGAGAAATCTGGCAGGCCTTTGCTGTACTTGCCGACATTCGTTCGGTGGGTGTGATGGGTGACGAACGTACCTATGGGCACCCCATCATCATTCGTGCCGTCACCAGCGATGATGCCATGACAGCCGACTGGGCGCGTTTGCCCTATGACTTATTAGAGAAAATGTCGAACCGCATCATCAATGAAGTGCCGGGCATTAACCGAGTGGTGTACGACGTGACCTCGAAGCCACCTGGCACAATTGAGTGGGAATAGGGCAATTTTTCGTTATTTTTAGCCTTATTCGGGCAAATGATGAGAAATTTAAGCCTGAAATCACCCCTCATGGGGAGCGGCTCGTAGGCTCAGGGGGTCATGTTCGTACGCCCCCGCGCCCGACTGATCGCCTTGGTGGTCGCTCTCAGCAGTTTTGCTGGGCCTACGTTGTGGGCCACCGCCCCAGCGTCAGCTTCCTCGAACAACATCCAAAACCAGGTGAATGCCATCTTGGACGAGCTCGATCAACTCGAAGGGCAGATGGACGCCATTTCCGAAGATTATGCGGCGGCTTTGTCGCTGCAAGATGACCTTGTTGTGGAAATTGAATCATCAAAGGCGAGTGTTGCGCTGAAAGAAGCCCAACTAGCGGGAATGCGCAAAGACCTCTTTGGTGTTGCCAAGCAGGCGTTTATGAGCGGTGGTCGTACAAACAGTTTGACTTCTCTCCTGACCGATACCGGTGGGCTGAACGCCATGGTGCAGCGCGAACACTATTTATCGGTTGCCGTAAATGCCGGCGCAAACTCGAGTGATGAGCTCGATGCCCTTGTTGAAGATCTCAACTTAGAACGTAAAAAGTTGGAAAAGAAAAAAGCCGACGCAGAAAAGCAAGCCCAAGTAGCAACAAGCCGCTTCAATGCAGCAGAAAACCTTGCAAATGCGTACCAATCAAAGTTGGGTCGAGCTCAAGCCGACCTAGGGGAAGCATTGCAGGCAGAACGTAATCGCCGTGATGCAGTGGCGTTAGAACAGTCGCGCGCCATTTCGGCGAAGTATCAGTCGCAGGCAATCAATATAAAAGTGAAGTCTCCTTCTTCGCGCGCAGGTATTGCGGTTCAATCAGCACTGGCACAAATTGGAACCCCTTATCAATTCGCTCGTAGTACGCCAGGTGTTGCATTTGATTGCTCGGGGCTCACCTTGTATGCATGGGGTCAAGCCGGAGTGAGCTTGCCGCATTACTCGCGCGCACAATTTCAGCGCGGCCCGAAGATTCCTATTTCTGCCGCTCAGCCCGGTGACCTCATCTTTAGCCGAACACCCATTGGGCACGTAAGTCTTTACATCGGAGGCGGCCGAATGGTGCATGCGCCTCGTCGTGGAGATGTGGTGCGCATTGCTCCGGTCGACTGGGGTCGGGTTGTTGGAGTCACACGTCCGGGTTAAGTCGTCGTGCAC
>CAIOHI010000171.1 GCA_903858075.1 uncultured Actinomycetes bacterium | reverse complement strand
TATGGCCAAATGACTCTGTATGAATTCACAGATCCATTGCCACCTGGCCCTGCAACAGTTGCGGCCCAATTCGACAGCGAGCCAGCAATTTCACAAATTATTACCCCGCTCGACCAACGTGGATCTCGAGTGGTGTTTGGCGACCTTCAAATCATTCCTGTTGCCAAGAGCCTTGTTTATGTTCGGCCGTTGTATGTTCGCCCCGATGATGCGGCGGCGAAACAAGTTTTTGTGCGCAAAATACTTGCCTCGTATGATTCACGTTCAGTCATTTCCGACTCGGTCAGTGGGGCTATTGCGAAACTTTTCCCTGGCTTTTCACTCGATTTGGGCGATCGTGTGGGTGGTGCAAATGCATCAACCACTCCGGACTCCCCAAATACAACGTTGCCAGGAACTACTCCAACAACCGTGCCAGGCTCTACTGGAACAACACCAACAACAGTTGTTGCCGGCGTTCCACAAAGTCCATCTGAACTATTGGCGTCAGCCGATGCATTGTTTAGTGAAGCCGATGCCGCATTGGCTTTGACGCCACCAGATTTTGCAACGTACCAAGCAAAACAAGCTGCTGCGCGAGAACTGGTTCGTAGAGCCCTTGCTGCAGTGAAATAATCCTCACACTATTTTTAGCGTGGTCTGCGGAGCTGGTCGGCAATTTCTGCAAGGTCTTGACGGAAGGTAATTTCGTATCGAGCTTGCTCTGTAGCAAGTCGAATTTGTGTGGCTTGTAGTTGAGCAATGGTTTCGGCCGATGCTCCATCGCTTTGCTGTTCTAGTTTCTCTAAGTCGTTGCTGAGCTCATGGAGTTGGTTGGTGAGTTCACGGCCTAATTGAACAACGCGGCCATCAATAGCCGCAAGCGAACTAGCAGCAGCATTCTGGGTGAGTGAAACTTCACGGATTTGTTGTTGAGCATTTTCAAGCTCGGTACGCATGGCGAGCATCTCGGTGCGCAAAGCGTCAATGTCGTTACCAACAATTTTGCGAAACTTCTTAAAGTTTGGAGCCTTTGCCATACGTCTCTAGCGTACACAGTGCTAAGACTGAGATGTGGTGAAGGCGACTGAAGTAGACCGTTGTAGTTGGTGTCTGAGTAGTGAGATCTATATGAACTACCACGACACTGAGTGGGGTAGACCCGTTGTCGACGACCTGCAATTATTCGAGAAAGTCTGTCTTGAAGGTTTTCAAAGCGGACTATCGTGGATCACTATTTTGCGCAAGCGCGAGAAATTTCGCGAGCTATTTCGCAATTTCAACCCAGATGAAGTTGCTCAATTTTCTACACGAGAAGTTGATGCGCTGGTGCTTGACCCTGGCATCATTCGGCACCGTGGAAAAATAGAGGCCACTATTCACAATGCACAGCGGTTTTTGGAGATGAAAGCCGCTGGAGAAACTCTTCATGAGGTCGTGTGGCAATACGCAGACCCATCCACTGACCCAGAATTGCCCCACTCGGGCGAGGTACTTGCGCAAACTCCGCAGTCACTTGCCTTATCAAAAGAGCTGAAAAAACGGGGCTGGAAATTTGTTGGGCCCACCACCATGTACGCCTTCATGCAGTCAATGGGGCTCGTGAACGACCACGCCACCACGTGTTATGTGCGTGCAGAGTGCGAACGCCAACGGGCGACGGTACACTTTCCCCCTACGACGCGGGGTGGAGCAGTCCGGTAGCTCGTCGGGCTCATAACCCGAAGGTCGCAGGTTCAAATCCTGCCCCCGCCACCAAGTATGAAAAGAGTCGGTCCAATGGGCCGGCTCTTTTCGTTTACTGTGTTGAAGAAGCAGCAAAACACGAGGGGGAAAAGTGTCAGATTTTGACTATGAAGACCTAGCTGGAATGCAATTGAACGATGAGGAATTGTTGTCGTTGGTTGGTCCGGGCGGAGAATGCATTTTTAACTGGACCACAAAAGACGGGCACCCGGTAGGTGTGGTTGTTGCCTACATATATAAAGACGGCACCTTTTGGACTACCTGTGCTGAACGTCGCAAACGAGTACCTGCCTTACGTAAGCGCCCTCAATCGGGAATTGTCATTAACCGCGATGGCAAGACGGCAAGTTACAAAGGCGATTCCATTGTGCATCAAAATGGCGACAAAGGTTTCAATGAACTCAAGACGTGGTTCTACGGAGCACTTTCTGGTGCGGCAGCGAACCCACAAGATGAGTATCGACAAGCATTTGCAAAATTTC
Organism: uncultured Actinomycetes bacterium; assembly: GCA_903858075.1. Taxonomy (GTDB): domain Bacteria; phylum Actinomycetota; class Acidimicrobiia; order Acidimicrobiales; family Ilumatobacteraceae; genus F1-20-MAGs119. The sequence continues at coordinate 336 of CAIOHI010000171.1, read as the reverse complement.
TTGATTCGCCACACCGAGTCATCATTGAAACTCCAGGACAACTTATTGTTGGCTTCGACGTTGAAAAATTTCGGGCACAAACGAATAAGGCAATTGCAGCCGGCCTCGCATAGCTAATGCCACGTGTAATGAAATTTCGTCAGCGCAACTCGCATATTCTGCGACGTATTCAGAATATTGAAGACGTTCAGGAAATTAGTTTTTTAAAGGCCGCGTATTGTGCGGGTTGCGACGATGACCACAATGGCGACACGGTCGCTGCTCTATTTGTTCCTGCAGGGGTTTGGGCTACTTCAATGTCGGGTGAACATCATGGCCACGATGCAATTCGGGCAT
>CAIOHI010000170.1 GCA_903858075.1 uncultured Actinomycetes bacterium | reverse complement strand
TATTTGGCGACCAGTTTTGCTGAATGCAGTGCTGCTCGTGTTGCTCGCCGTCGTTATCAACTCGCCATTCAAGTGGCGTCGCTACCCCGTCAAAAACTAGTTTCGCTCGCGCAGCAGGCGATTGGCGCCCCCGGCATGAGTTGAACATGCGACCTGCGGTTTAGGAAACCAAATGACTGTGTTCATCTGGACTTGACAAGTTCAGAAAAGCCATATTTTGTGCGCAGTTTTGATCAACTAATGGCAACTAGTCCTGGAACATTTCTTTCAGTTTGTGCAACGAGTGTGCAACGTATTCTGAGGCAACACACACGAACTTCAGCAAGTCTTCCTCCAAACTGCGACCGACTGCCCAATCGACTCCAGACTCACTGCACCATCAGGGCCGCAATACTCAATAAATTTGCCTTGCCCATCGTGAAGATCAACCATCTCAAATTCAAGCATTTTCGCCCATGCAGCTACTAAATCTCGCGACATGAATTGGTTCACATGATGAAGCGAGCGTGAACTAACCGCTTCTACCGTCTCCTCAAAAATTGACCAGTGGCTCTCCTGAGAAAAATCAAGGAATGAAAACACCAAAGTTGAACCCGACCGCATTACTCGTTTGGCTTCACGCAGGTATAGGAAAGACTCCTCGTGACGAAGGTGCGTGAGAAGAGAAAACATAGACACCATCGCAACTGAGTCGTCTTCGACGGGAATAACCAAATCATCCACAAGCAAAAATCGAAAATGTGGACTCTTCAGCGACTGCGCTGCTCGACGCAAAAGAGGTTCAGAGATGTCCGTGCCAATGTAGTTACCACGAAACAACTTCGGAAGAGAAAATGCAAGGCGTCCAGATCCACATCCGACATCGACGATGGTTTCACACCCAAGCAACCCGTACTGCACCAGCAACGCGGCTTCCAACTGACCGACACGATTGAACTCTTCCCAAGACGGCGAACCGATTGCTATCGCGTAGCCAATATCTCCTTCCGCTGCATCAATTTCATTGACAATTACCTCACGGTACTGATTGCGAGCAGACTCGTGTTGATCTCTCGGTGAGTTTGACATAGTGCTCATATTAATCACTTACAACGAAAACTTGGGAAAGAAGTGACCCTTAGTTACCGACATCAACTATCACGCCCGAACTGTTAAAGCCTTTAACCGTGATTTTGATTCCGTCTGTTAACACTGTTCCACCGGTTTGGTCTGTTGTACCGATTAGGACGATTGGTCCGTTTCCGTGAGCGATTCCTGTGTCTACTCGATACACGACGAGTGTCGGTGACTTAATGTTGGTTTGCCACACCGTTGGCGTGCGTAGTTCGGCAATTATTGCGCTCTGGGAATTAAGAGGCAGAACAAGCATTCGTGGTTTGTCTTCACTCTTATCTGCATTTAGCGCCGAGAGATAATGACGGGTCGGTGTACGTGGGTTTGCACAACGAACCCAGTTGGGTTCAATCCAGCCCGCAAGAAATCTGCTCCACCCGCTGAATTCTGCCCCGCTACTTGACATCATGTCCCATTGCCCCAGTGGAGCACCCCCCTTGAAAAGGTAAAGATCTTCAAAGCCAAGCCATGCGTGCCCGAGCTCATGAGCAACGATGCCCCAACTCTGGACAGCTTGTCCGAAATGTTGAATTCCAGCAAAACTTTTACCAGTTCCATAGATGCTGTTTGAGCCAGGTGGCATCGCCTGACCTCCGGCCCAGCGTTTTGAGTAAGCGGTAACAACGTCTACAACGTCGTATCCCGAGATGGTGTTGTTACGCAAATAAATCTCGATAACTTTTCGATAAAAGTTGCTGCCATCCCATTGTGGCGGAGTATTTATGATCCCATTTTGTTCAACAGTTCCACCAGTATCAACCCAGGCACTGCTCGGTGCAAGAGTCATTTTCACAGCAGCTTTGCCGTAAGACATTTCAGAATAGAAGGAGTTCACCTTTGCGTATGCCGTCTCCATTGCTTTGGCATCAGTTGCCCCAAATGTTAGGTCCGTGAAATTAACAGGTATAACCAACACCTCAAGCTGTCCGAATCCAGAACGCCCAGAGTCAGGACGAGGGAAGCCAGAAGAAACATCGGAGCGTGGTGTTGCGTCTCGTATCTGACACTCTTGCAAGTTCAAAAGATACTTAACGTCTGTTATCTCAGGGTCCGAGTAAAGCGGAATCGTTGTAGAAGTCGTGGAAGTCACAACTGTCGTTGTCGTCGTCGTGGTTGGCGAGCTCCTCGCCGAGTTGATCACCCACCGCAAACCTTTGGCGGACTTCTTACATTGATATTTAACATTTTTCGCCGTGCGAAAAGAACCAGCTTTCACACATTTGGTTCCCACGACCTGTGGAGCAGAACTAGAGACTGCCGAAACACTCAAAAGTGTCAGGCATAAACAAATCCCGAGGAAAACTCCAATGTGTTTTTTCACAATTTGATGCTACTTCGGCGTATTTCATCGTTAACTTCGAAGTAAGTTTCGTCGTTACTCACTTCGCCTCGTCTTCGTATACCCAGT
>CAIOHI010000169.1 GCA_903858075.1 uncultured Actinomycetes bacterium | reverse complement strand
CGCTATCCGCGTAAAAAACCTTGCGAATCATGAAATCAACCATGCTCGCGTATCGTTCCAGCCCAACCACGACGCACTGATACCTGAGATACCGCCTAATTATTTATTCTGCTCCGGTACACGCCAATGTGCGAGACCTCGATGGTATAGGGACCTGCTTGGCCGCTGATGATGAGTCGCATCGACCGAATGTTGGCTGGGTCGAGCACATATCCTGTGATGATGTCACCAGAGCGCTTGGGGACGAACATACGCCATGGCAGGCGCACCTCTTGCCAGGTATTTGCTTGGGTGGCAAATGTGGCTTCGTAGCCGATTGCCCGTTCGGTGTTGCGCACCGAAATACCGTATGTTTTGCCATCGCCACGGATGCGCAGGGTCAGCCCGTCGTAGCCGGCGAGGTTGCGGGCTGTAGGGAGGTCGGTTTGTACCGTTGCAAAGCCGCCATTGTAGTCAAAGCGCACCACGCCGCTGAACAGCGCGCTGTCGTTGTCGGTTGGTTGGAGGGCACTGTCGCTAATCCCACCCATCACCGTGTCGGTACGGCTGTACCATTGTGCGAGCACTGATGCATCCGCAAAAGAAAACAGATTCCATTGATCTGAGTGGGCATCTTTGCTGTCAGTTGCGGGGCGTTGCGCCTGCAAAAAGTCTTCGAGCGCGGAGATTCCACTGTTTGTCAGTGATACCACCAAAAGGAATGAAAGGGACAAGAGGCTGTTGATCATCTCGTACTCAATTCGTACATAAAAAAAGCAATCTTGATTGCTCGTTGCCACCCATTATGAACTTTGTCATGCTATTTGTACAACCAAAAAATCAGCAAAGGAGTGATAATGAACGTCAATTGGATTATAACGGCTTTTGTGATTGTTCAATACCTACTTCCATGCCGGTTGCGCTAGCAACCGTTAATGAAGTAGGAAGTAGAAAGGCGGAAGTAGGAAGTGTAAAAATTGCATGTTGCGCCAGCGCATCGAGCAGGCATTGCTGCGCTTCCAATATTTCGCACTTCACTTCCTCCTTTATACTTCACACTTCCTCCTTCGTATATCGAGCAGGCTTTGATGTGCTTACAATATTTCGCACTTCACTTCCTCCTTTATACTTCACACTTCCTCCTTCGTATGGCGTGGAATCTCCTAGGGCTTGCCACAGCATAGGCATGCGGCGGGATGAGTTGTTTACGCCACATATTTGGCAGAAATATGTGCAAAGATAGCCTGACACTTCTCGGTGAACAACGATTTGTCGTATGCGGCTGGGAGCGCCGGTTGTTCGACCAGTTGGTCTGCGGTGTAGGTGAGGTGGGTCATGATTCTAATCCCTCTAGTAACGCCGCAATCTCTTCGGGCCGAGGTAACTGCCCCTTCAGTGCTTTGGGTAGCGTCCGGGTAATCTCGTAGGTGGCCACGCCGATGGGTTTGTTGGCATCGTGCAGGGTATATTCAACGATGGTGCGGCTCTTTTCCTTGCAGAGGATGATGCCGATGGACGGGTTCTCATCTGCTTGTCGTACCTGTCGATCCAGTGTCGCCAGATAGAACTGCATCTTGCCGACGAACTCGGGTTGGAAATCGCCCACCTTGAGCTCGATGGCCACCAGACAGCGCAGGCGCCGGTGGAACAGCAGCAGGTCCACGAAGAACTCCCGCCCGTCCACCTCCAGCCGATATTGGCTGCCCATGAAGGCAAACAAGCCCCCCATGGCGCGCAGGAAATCCTCGACCTTGGCGATGAGTGCACGCTCCAGCTCACGTTCGCTGTGTGCTGCATCCAGCTCCGAAAATCGAAGGTGTATTCGTCCTTCACGGCCAGCTTCGCCTGTGCCCGTAGCGTGGGCGTCAGGGTCTGGTCGAAATTGGTCTGACCCAGCAGGGACTTTTCGTAGCTCTGGTTGTCGATCTGGTGAATCAACACGTTTTTCGACCAGCCGAACTTGCGCGTCATGCGCAGGTAGAACTCACGCTCTAGGGGGTCTTTGCACTTGCTCATGATGGCCAGGTTGTGCGCCCAGGCGATTTCTCCAACCAGTGGTTGGAGTTTTTCATGCTCGCGGTACTCCATATGGAATTGGCGCATGTACCAAAGATTCTGGACGGAGAATCCAGCCACACCGGGGAACTCTCGGCGGAGATCTTGTGACAGTTGCTCGACCACCGATGTGCCCCACCCTGCTTGATTCTGTCG
>CAIOHI010000168.1 GCA_903858075.1 uncultured Actinomycetes bacterium | reverse complement strand
GAAATGAAACCAAATCCCTTTTCGTCATTAAAAAATTTCACGGTACCTGTTGGCATAACTTCTCTATTTCCTTATCGCTGTGATGTGGACTACCTGCGGCACCCCACCTGTTGTAACGAGATAATGGTATGAGCAGAAATCGCTTCTTGCTCCTTTTTGCACACTTCTGAAGAAATATTCACGAAACCTTGAGCACTTCAATCTGTGCCGCTTCAGACTCTGAATTCCATACCCCATAAGCATTTCATGCCGTCGGGTACACACTCATTGCGGCTATGGCTTTGGTTGTTCCAAAAACCACTGGTGTAATTCCAAAAATCCTTCGTCGAGAGTCACCGTCGGTGACCATTTGAGGTCTTGTGCGGCAGGCCGTGGGTCGAACCAATGTGCGGTACCCAGCTGTTCGGCCACGAACCTGGTGAGTGGCGGCTCGCCTTTTCCTATGTGAGGCCAAATGCGCTCTACAAGTGAGCCCGCAATGAGAGCAACAGACAACGGCACTTTCTTTGGTTGAAAGGGAACGCCCGCTGCATCGCAAATTTTTTGCATCAACTCGCGCACCGTGCGCGGTTCGCCATTAGCAATGACGTATGCCTTGCCCGCGCAGGTGGCACCAATTTGTAGAGCATCGACTGCTGCTACCAAAGCGCTCACCGCATTTGCAATGTAAGTGGAATCGATGAGTGCATCGCCACTGCCCACCATTGCTAAACGATTCGCTTCTGCGCGCTGCACAATACGACCAACAAGTTGAGTATCGCCTGGACCCCACACTAAGTGTGGACGAATAGCAACAACGGCACATGAATTATTATTTGCGTTCAGAGCTTCTATTTCTGCCATTGCTTTACTCTCGGCGTAAAAAGCACGCTTGTGCCCTGTGACTGCAGGAGTTGCAATTGCTCCCACAAGTGAACTCCCCACGTGCGCAACCGATGGAGTAGAAACATGCACTATGCGCGAAACACCAAGGGTGCTCGCTGCTGACAAAATATTTTGCGTGCCTACAACATTGGTGTTGTAGAACTCGCTCCAGGTTCCTAAAACACCAACACGTGCTGCTCCGTGCACCACCACATCGCAACCATTCATTGCTTTTGAGACTGCACCGAGGTTGGTGATATCGCCTAATTCCTGATGTATGCGAACCCCAGCGGGAAAATGTGCTTCACGGCGCTGCATGCACACCACTTCATCACCACGAGCCGCTAACGCAACGGCAACTTCTCGCATTAATAAGCTGCCCGCACCTGTTACTAGAACTTTCACTTTTTGGCACCCGACAAAAGAGTGCTCATTTTCTTTGCCAACGCGGTGCGGTCAATTTTTGCATTATGTCGAATGTCAACTGGCAACTCTTTCACCACCCACACAGCGGCTACTTTTTGCGGGGCCACGGCCGAACGGACTTTCGCCGTGAGTTCAGGGCTTCCTTCTCCCTCATTGTTCATGGCGGTTTCCACGACCACAACTACTTGTTGTACACCGAACGGCCCAATGCCCACCACCGCTGCGCGCAGCACTTCAGGAACTTCTTCTGCTGCAATTTCCAGTGGCACAGGAGTAATGGGGCCTTCCACCGCGTGAATAACGTGCACTACACGTCCTTCTACCCATATATTTCCTGCAGAATCCAAGTGCCCCACATCGCCGGTGCGGTGCCACGTGCGGGCTTCACCCTGACGGGCCGGACGAGCAGCCGTTTGTGTCTGCCACAGGCGGTCGTACCCATCGGACATCCATGGTGCCGACGCCAGAATTTCACCTGTAATACCTGCTGCCAGCGGCACGACCTCCTGCCCTGAATCGGGTACGGCTACAACAACATCACAACCATCTACCGCTGTACCAACGCATACTCCGCCGCTTCCCTGTTGGTCAGTGCCAATGTCTTCACGAAGTGCAAGAGAAATGTCGGCAAGCGGGAGCAGCTCGGTCATTCCATACGGAGTATGCAGTTCTGCTTGTGGGCACAAAACTTTCATTGCTCTCAGCGTTTCTATAGGAACTGGCGCTCCAGCAGACATGACAAGGCGAACCTTGCTCAGTGCATTAGTGCTGACCGCAGGTGCAGTGGCCAACACATTTCCGAGCGCTGCCGGTGAAGCGAACACCATGGTTGCCTGAATATTTTCGCAGGCTTCATTTAATGCCTGTGCAGTCAGTGTGCGTGGTGCGGTGACATCCATGTTGGCAAG
>CAIOHI010000167.1 GCA_903858075.1 uncultured Actinomycetes bacterium | reverse complement strand
GGAAGATGCACTTGGCACACTTTCATTGCGTGGGTTGCGCGTTGCAGTGGTGCCGAACTGGGGTGGCGCTGTGGTGTCGCCACACATGTGGAACGTATTGAATGAAACAGCAGAGTGGCTCATTAGTTCGCAAGGGTTGCGTCGCATCGACAACGTGAATACCGACTTGCCCAGCATGGGTGCCGCATGGTCTATTTCAGGAATGATCTCTATTGCTGCAGAACTTGCTGAATTTTGGCCAGAGTGTGCCGATGTACTCACACCAGAAATTCGCATGGGCTTAGAGTTCACGAGCGGGCTCTACAGCTCAGCTGCGCGCGACAAAATTGAACAACGGCGCATGAAGTTAAATGAGCGCATGGCTGCCATTTTCTCTGAAGTCGATATTTTGCTCACTGCAAGTAACCCCGATATTGCCTTCGCTGCAGAAGGCCCACTCCCCGATACCTTCGGCGGAGAAAAAGGTGGTGCGGCCAACAATGGCAAGCTCACCTTTCCTGCAAACCTGCACGGCAACCCTGCGTTGTCAGTTCCCGCTGGGCAAGTCGACGGCATGCCCGTTGGCTTGCAAATTGTGGGTAAACACTTTCAAGAACAGGTTCTTTTGGAACTGGGTTTAGCAATTGAGCGCGCACGACCATGGCCACTAGTGGCTCCATCTGCAACGATATAAAGAGTTTTACTTTTGGGGGAGAGAAATGACTACTAATACTGGCCCACTTGCGGGAATCAAAGTTGTCGACATGTCGGTAATGATTTCCGGACCACTCACCGCAATGATGCTTGCCGACTACGGTGCCGACGTCATCAAAGTCGAGTCTCCCGGTCTTGGCGACCTCATGCGATTTCTTGGCACGAGCAAAGGTGGCATGACTGGTTTGTTCTCACTCAACAACCGTGGCAAGCGCGCCATTACGTTGAACGTGAAACAAGCTGAAGGCCTTGATGTTCTCAAAAAACTCATTGCAGACGCTGACGTGTTCATTCAAAACTTCCGACCTGGCGCAATGGACCGTTTAGGCCTTGGTTATGACGACGTGAAGAAGTTCAACCCCAATCTCATTTATGTTTCTGTGAGCGGATACGGCCCGACTGGACCCAATAGCCACCGCCGTGTGTACGACAACGTTATTCAAGCTGCAAGTGGCATGGCAGCAGTGCAAACCGACCCCGCAACCGGAGCGCCTGGCATGTTGCGCAACTTGGTGTGCGACAAGGTCACCTCGTACACCGCAATGCAAAGTATTACCTCTGCACTATTTGCACGCGAACGCGGCATTGCCAAAGGTCAACACCTCACTGTTGCCATGCTCGACTCGGCTGTTGCGTTCCTCTGGCCCGACGGCGGCATGGATGCAGCTCTGCTCGACGACGACGTCAACCGCATGCCCACGCTCGGAGCAAATTACTCCGTTACTACTTTGTCTGACGGATACTGCGCCGGCTCTGCAGTCAGTGACGCCGAGTTCCGCGGCTGGTGTGCCGCACTTGGTCATGAATCCATTGCTGACGACCCGCGCTTTACCTCAGCTAAAAATCGTGGTCAAAATATGGAAGCACTTGTGTCGACCATGGCAAAGCATGCACTCGAGGCCAACCTCGACGATTTCTTACGCGTTGCTGAGGAGAACGATGTTCCTGCATCGCGAGTGAACACCATTGCCGACCTGCCATCTGACCCACAAATTCTTCACAATGAAGTTTTTGTTGAGCGCATGCATCACACTGCTGGAAACATGCGTGAAGTGCGCCCGGCGGTTGTCTTTTCCGACACGAAATTACGCGTGAGTCGCCCAGCACCAATGGTGGGCGAACACAGCGATGAAATTGTGAGCGAACTTGGTTTCGATGCAGCGCACTTGCGCTCCATCGGCGCTATTTTGTAATTGACCGACCAACAATTTCTTTCATAATTTCGGTGGTGCCACCGTAAATGGTTTGAATACGGCTGTCGGCCCATGCTCGTGCAATGGGGTATTCCATCATGTAGCCATAACCGCCGTGCAACTGCAGGCAACGGTCAACGACTTTGTTTTGTAGTTCAGTAGTCCAGAACTTCGCGGCTGCTGCCTGTTCTGCAGAAAGCTTGCCTTCACAGTGCAGTTCTACACACCGGTCGACATACACCTGAGCAATTTGCACTTCTGTCGCAAGTTCTGCAAGAAGGAACTTGCTGTTTTGGAACTGTGAAATAGATTGCCCAAACGCTTTACGTTCTTTTGTGTAGTCAAGCGTCCAATGCAATGCCGCATCGGCAACAGCAACCGCACCCACAGCAATACCAAGTCGCTCTTGGGCAAGGTTGGTCATGAGATACACGAACCCATTGCCCTCTTCGCCTAATACGTTTTCGGCAGGAACTTCAACGTCGGAAAAGAAAAGCTCTGCAGTGTCTTGAGCATGCATTCCTAACTTGCTGAGGTTGCGGCCACGTTCAAAGCCCTTCATTCCACGTTCAACAAGCAACAACGAAATACCGCGGGGCCCTTTTTCTGGGTCGGTGCGACATACAACAATGACCACATCGCTGTTGATGCCATTCGAGATAAAGGTTTTGGCACCGTTCACAATGAATGCACCACCCTTTTTCAGGCCGGTTGTGCGTATACCTGCAACATCACTTCCCGTGTTGGGTTCAGTAATTCCTAGTGCTCCAATAACTTCGCCGGTCACCATGCCCGGCAAAAAGCGCGAACGTTGTTCATCGTTGGCGAGACCAAGAAAATACGGCAGCACAATGTCGTTGTGCAAGGTGATTCCGTTGGCACTACCAATGACCCCGGTTGTGCCAATTTCTTCCGCCATGATTGCCGCAAAGTGATAGTCGTCTGTGTCGCCGCCACCGTATGCAGCAGGAACATTGAGACCGAGAAAACCTTGCTTACCTGCATTAAGCCATAACTCGCGAGGAGTAATGCCTGCAGCTTCCCACTCTTCGTGATGAGGTACTACTTCTTTATCGAGCCACGAACGAAAGGTGGAACGGAATTGCTGGTGGACATCATCAAAAATTGTGCGCGGGAAAGCTTCCATTTATCTCACGCTAGATGCTGGTGACTCCAGAAGAAAAACCGTAAGCGAAGTTACTAGCTGGCAAGCACAGCGCGTGCAACAAGATCAACACCAAAAGCAGTGAGAATTGCCAAATACAAGAGCCCCGTTGCAGCCATGACTGCTGAATAACTGCGTTCTTTCAGTGCTGCTTTTGTGACCACCACAAGTACTGCTGTAGTCACTACACAGGCGATCCAGAACCAGCCAAGGGTGCCATTCCAGCCATCATCAATGGACCCGTTGATAACGCTCACCATTCCGGTTGGCAACAGCATTGCGAGCACTTCCAGCGGTAGCGCCCAGTACATGACGTCCACAAGGTCGTTGAGCAACTTGCGTGGCATTCCTGGCTGCACCAAGTACCAGTGACCCAACAACATGGCATCGGTAATGGCGCCCAAGAACATTGCTCCAATAACGACGCGAAATGTTGCCAACAAAGAATCACCAAGGCCGCCAGCCACATCGAGTGCACCAGCAACAACACCGATGCCACCAATGAGTGGCGCAATGAGGAGGCGATGCGGCGGCGTCTTTCTTAATGTAAGCAATGCAAGCGCTGCAACAATGAGCGACGCACCTTCACGCACAGGTACGACTCCTAAGACGAGCCCACAAGCAAATGCACCCATTGCCAGTGCTGCATACACACCATGCAAGAGCCAGGTGTAGCCACGGCCAATTTCACTGTTGCGGGTAGTGAGCCAACAAAAAAGCAGACCTCCACTTGCCCATTGCAGAAGTACTGTGGCCGCATCGAGTCGCATCACGACATGCAACCTAGGCGACGCAGCCCCATGAACAGTGAATTTGTGACCAAAAACTCTTAGCGCGCGGTCACCGTGTCGGTATCGCGACCCGAGCGCAACAAGGTTCCGGGCCGTGCTGTGAGAATTTCTCCGTTACGTACCGTTTCAACACCATTGATGAGAACGTGGTTGATTCCTTCAGCTTCCCCATATACGCGTCCGGCGCCAGCAGGCATATCGAACTTTGTGTACACCGGACCAGGGCCAACGGTGAGCGGGTCGAGTACCACAACGTCGGCACAGTAACCCACTTCAATACGGCCACGGTTACGCAAGCCGTACAGACGAGCTGGCTGCTCGGTGAGGTGGTACACCGCTTCTTCGAGGTCCATGAGTTTTTCATCACGTACAGCGCGAGCAATGAGTGTTGTTGAGAAAGCAAAGCTGTCAATCATGTCGAGGTGAGCACCTGCATCGCTTGCGCCCACAATGGCACGCTCATCGCGCCACACTTCAACACGGCGCTTCCATGTTGCCGTATCTTGACCTTTGTCTTGGTTGGCAATGACCGTGCGCAAATTGTCGTCAATGACGATGTCCATTAAGAGATCCCATGGCTCTACTTTGAGTTCTTTTGCAATGTCACCAATGAGGCGACCCGCATATTTCTGCCACTTGTCGGTAAAGGTTTCGAGCAAAATATATGCGCCCCAGTTACCAATGGAACGGGTAGGGCCTTGCGTGCTTTGCGCCAAACGATTCATTTCATCGCGACCCTTAGGGTCACGCATCATGGTGAGTTTGACATCGTCAGGAAGCGCCATCAATTCGTCCCAGCCATTCAAGATGTCCAAGATGAATCCGCTCTTGAAGTTCAAGCGAATGCGGAAGGTGTCTGGCAACGTGAGCGCAATGACTTTGCCACCACGTTCTGCAGCAATATCGAAACCTTTCAATTGATGTTGAACAAGTTCCCAGTTCTGGGCGTACACCTGCAACAAGTTCCAGTTCAACGGCCTGTTGGCAGCTGCGCTCATATCGCCCATGAGCTCGAAGGTCTCTTGAGCAAATTCGCCTACTGCAGGAATGAATTCAAGTGTGGTTCCGGGGAATTCTTCAACTACTGCACACAATGCAATGAGTTCTTTACGTGAACCGTGACGTGACGGAACTGGAACACCAGTGTGGTCGTTGTGACTTGGTGACCAAGTAGAAGAAAAGCCCATGCCACCTGCACGCAAGCCATCGCGTAACAAGTTGCACATTTCTTCAATTTCTTCGTCGGTCGCTTCACGCTGGTTGGCAGCATCGTGCATTACTACGCGGCGCAGTGCACTATGGCCAACAAGGAATCCTGCGTTCGGCATGAGAGTGCCATCGAGTGCATCAAGATACTCAGCTGTCGTGGTCCAGTTCCATGGCAGACCTTGCTGCAACGACTCGAGCGGCATACCTTCAACACGAGCCAACATCCGCATGAGATAATCGCCATCTTGTGGAGTGAGTGGCGCAATAGTAAAGCCACAGTTGCCACCAATGACAGTGGTGACTCCGTGCAATGGCGATGGGCTAAGTGAGGTATCCCAAAATGCTTGAGCGTCGTAGTGCGTATGAAGGTCGATGAAACCAGGTGTGACTACTTTGCCAGTGGCATCGATGGTTTGATGCGCGGATTCGGTGATGGTGCCAATTTGAGTAATACGCCCATCAACAATTCCCACGTCGGCACGTCGGCGCACTGCACCCGTACCGTCAATAACATCTCCACCGGTAATTAGAACGTCGAGCATGATTCCCCCATCTCTCAGGGTCTTAATCTATGCGAGAACTACCAAATCATGCGAGACGTGGTTCATGGCCAGCGGTCCTTGGTCGGTCGCCACCACAATGTCTTCCAAACGCATGCCGAATCGACCTGGAATATAGATTCCTGGCTCAATGCTAAATGCATGCCCAGCAAGCAATGCTTCAGTATTGCCCGCCACGATGTACGGGTCTTCATGGGCTTCCATGCCAATGCCATGGCCGGTGCGATGCACGAAATATTCGCCAAAGCCAGCTTCGGCAATGACTCGCCGGGCAGCTTCATCGACTGATTCACAGGTAGCACCCACTTGGGCTGAAGCAACCGAAGCAGCCTGCGCCTCTTGCAACACTGCATACGCTTCCAAAATTTCCTGCGATGGTGTACCTAAATGCACACAGCGCGTGATGTCACTGCAGTAGTCGGCCATGGTTCCACCAAAATCACACAGCACAATTTCACCATGGCGAATCACCCGTGATCCAGGATGGTGATGTGGGCTCGCTGCATTTTCCCCGGCCGCAACAATGGCGAAGTTGACCACATCGTGACCCTCTTCTAAAAGTCGTGCTGAAATATCGGCCGACACTTGCGCTTCTGTGCGACCCACTAATGGAATAAGACCAGATTGCAATTGCGTAGCTACGCGGTCTGCGGCCGCCCCAGCACGCTGCAATGCTTCAATTTCGCTTTGAGTTTTTACTTTGCGTAATGGCCCTACAACATCAACAGCTCGCGAGTAGTGAACAGAAGGTGCAAAAGCAAGAAGCTCCACTAAGAAGCGTGCCCACATTTGATCGCCCACCGATGCCGTGCGGGCACCTTTAATGAGTTGTGCCACTAGTGCCACTGGGTTGTCGGTTTCATTCCATGCAGCAAGTGCGAACACCGTCGGATGCAATGCAACACGAGGAGCCTCTAAGCGAGGAATGACCAACGTGGCAAGCCCTTCTTGTGGCACCACCAACATGGTGAGGCGTTCAAGTGGCATTGCGTGGTAGCCGGTGAGATACGGAAGATCGTGCCCAACAGACAACAACAGCGCATCAATGTTTTGCGCTTTCATCTCTTTTTGCACTCGAGCAACACGCTCTTCATAAATGCGTGTTGGCAGTGCGTGTGATTCGCGCGAGTTCATCGCACCAGTGTCCCTGCTTGATACTCCTCAAAAGCCTGAACAATTTCTGCTTGGGTATTCATTACAAACGGGCCGTACCGAGCGACGGGTTCACCCAGTGGTTCGCCACCAAGCAACAGAACACTTGCGCCATTCGCACTATGCACGCGTACTTCACCAGCACTGCGTTCAAGCACCACCATTTGGCCGTCAACAGCTTTTTCACCGTTGACTTCTACTTCCCCACCAAAGACATGCACCAAGGCCGTGTGACCTTCTTCTGGAGCCCAGACCACTTGGTCGCCTGCAGCAAATTCAATGTGTGCATAAGTAACCGGGCTTGTGGTATTCACCTTGCCCTGCACACCTGCCACTTCGCCTGCAACAACTTTCATGACCCCGCCATTGGCAAGCGAATGCGCCACAATTTCTTCGGCATCAAAACCCTGATAACGCGGTGCAATCATTTTCTTTGCTGCGGGAAGATTGACCCATAGTTGAAAGCCATGCATTTTCCCGCCCAGTTTCAGCATCGATGCTGGCGGCAATTCGCTGTGCACCACACCTGAACCTGCGGTCATCCATTGCACGCCACCTGGCGTAATGGTTCCTACTCCACCTGAAGAGTCACGGTGCTCCATTGCACCATGCAACAGGTATGTGACTGTTTCAAAACCGCGGTGAGGGTGCTCTGGAGCTCCTACCGCTTCGCCTGGACCGTATTCCACCGGACCCATTTCATCGAGTAATAAAAATGGGTCAATGTGGTCGAGCGCTGCGGTAGGAAACGGCCGGCGAACAACGAAGCCACCACCTTCAACTGTGCGATGAGCCTGAACTACTTCGACAACTGCTCTCATGGGGCTCACTTATTTGCTCCTTGGGGTTTGCGTGTTAGCGAGACCGCAGTGTCAATACTTTTTTGCTCGGCTTCTTCGGCAGATTGGCGAGCGTGATAGCTAGAACGAGTAAGCGGGCTCGATTCCACATGGCTGATTCCCAATGCTTCACCAAATTGTTTCAAATGTTCAAACTCATCGGGTTCTACCCAGCGCGCAACAGGCAAGTGATGCGTAGTGGGGCGCAAATATTGACCAATTGTGACAATGTCGACACCTACACCTGCAAGGTCAACCAAAGTTCCTTCGGCTTCTTCAAGGGTTTCGCCCATTCCCATAATGAGACCAGACTTCGCGGTGAGGTCGGCTGCCTTTGCACGAGCAAGGACCGACAAACTGCGTGCATAGCCGGCACTCGGGCGAACTGCACGCTGCAACCTTGCCACCGTTTCAATGTTGTGGTTAAGAACATCGGGTTTCACAGCAAGCAAAATGTCGAGGGCGTCAGTACCTTTGACATCGGAAATGAGAGTTTCTATTCGTGTCAGTGGCGACACTTTGCGGATGGCAGTAACACATTGCGCTACATGCAACATGCCGCCGTCAGCTAAATCGTCTCGCGCAACCATGGTGAGTACCGCATGTAAAAGCCCCATGCGCTGAATAGCTTCGGCTACGCGGTCTGGTTCATCGGTCGCTGGTATTTCTGGTTTTTGAGTATCGACTAAGCAAAAACCACACGCACGGGTGCATCGCTCGCCCAGCACCATAAATGTTGCAGTGCGGTCAGACCAGCATTCCGACAAGTTGGGGCAACCCGCTTCTTCACAAACCGTCACCAAGCCAAGGTCGCGCACAATCTTTTTTGTTTCCATCACTTCTTCAGTGAGGCGCACCTTCGGACGCAACCATTCCGGCTTACGTTCTTCAATTTTCAACCCATCGCCCACACCTGCTTGAGCCAGGCGTGAAATGAGACGTACAGGTTCACCCGCACCCTCACCACGCGAGAACGCCGACAAGTCTTCGGGGCGGTGATACCAAGCAACGTCTTGGCGTGCAATGTTTCCGTCGGCAAAAACACGAGCTACATGGCGTGCAACTACTTCAGAAACTTCCTGCAATGAGGTTTCTATTCCCTCTTCGCGCAACGAAGTAACTGGGTACTCTGCAATGCCGCACGGAACAATGTGATCACGCATGTAAGTAAGGTCTGTTTCTACATTGATTGCAAAACCATGCATGGTGCGACCACGGCTGAGGCGCACACCAATAGCGCAAATTTTCCTTGGTTCATTTGCCGCGATGCCTACCCACACACCCGGATAATCGGCAAGACGGCCTACATCGTTCAGACCAAGTTCGTTGAGTGAATCGATGAGCAGCTGTTCAACACGAAAGACATAGTCATTGGTGTCGGCGGGGCCAGCATTGCCTCCGTGTTTTGGTTGCAAATTGAGAATGGGGTAACCCACCAATTGGCCAGGTCCGTGATACGTAATGTCTCCACCACGATTGACCTTTACAAAGTCGGCACCTACTTCACTTGGTACACACTTTAAATTTTTCTTGAGATCGGCACTTGGTCCGTAGGTAAAGACGTGCGGATGTTCAAGCAACAACAAGTGTTGTTCATGAGAATGCTCAAAGAGTGAACGTTGCACTGCAAATGCTTCGCGATAAGGAACTTTTCCTAGCCAACGAACATGCAATGGTGATGTCATGATGAAGCGCTGAATTACAGCTCTGCAGACCAATCGCGAGTTTCAAGAATTTCTTTTGCACGCGAGAGGAAGCCAGCGGCATACGCACCGTCGAAAGCACGGTGATCCCAGCTCATTGCAAGCTTGCCCACTGGGTGGATGGCAATGCTTTCGCCACCATCTGGCAAATTCACGACCACTGGCTTGCGCACAATGGCATCGGTAGAAATGATGCCAACTTGTGGTTGGTTAATAACAGCCATGGTAAGAACAGAACCTGCCGAACCATTGTTTGACAAGGTAAATGTGCCGCCTTGAATTTCATCGGGTGACAACTTGCGAGATTTTGCACGTGCACCAAGGTCGCTGATTTCGCGAGCCAAAGCACGCAAACGCTTTGTTTCGGCATCGCGCACAACAGGCACTAACAGACCTTGAAAGTCGAGGTCTACTGCAATGCCAAGGTCAACATATTGGTGAACAACAAGCTCGTTGCCGTCGAGCGAAGCATTGAGATGTGGGAACTCAACGAGTGCATCGACAACTGCTCGCGAGATGAACGGTAGGTAGGTAAGGCTGAAGCCTTCTGTTTTCTTCCATTCGTTCTTCACGCGCGAACGCACTACGTCGACATTTGCATAGTCAACTTCAACCACACTGAAGGTGTGCGGGCTGACTGCCTTCGACATAATCATGTGCTCACCAGTGAGCTTGCGAATTTTCGACAACTTGATGCGCCTCTCGCGCTCGTTGCTGTCGGCTGGTGCAGCCTTTGGTGCTGGTGCTGCCTTGGCTGCAGCAGGTGCGGGGGCAGGTGCAGCGGCCGGAGCTGCAGCTGGTGCTGGTGCTGGTGCTGGTGCTGACTTTCCGGCCTGTGCGTCGATGAGCGCCAACACGTCTTCTCGTGTGATGCGCCCACCAGGGCCAGTGCCTGCAATTTTTGCTACGTCGAGATTGTTTTCTGAAATGAGGCGACGCACTACTGGTGACAACAACGGTGCGTCACCCGAACTAGACGCAGCTGCAACAACAACCGTTGGCGCAGGTGCAGGTGCAGGAGTTGGTGCAGGAGCAGGCTCTGGAGTTGGTGCAGCGGCAACTGGCGCAGCGACGGGCTCGGGTGCAGGGGCAGCAGCTGGCGCTGGGGCAGGAGCAGCACCGGCATCGCCAACAACGGCGATAACAGCACCAACAGGAACAGTGTCGCCCTCTTTTGCGCGCACCTCAGTAAGTATTCCCGCCACTGGCGAAGGAACTTCAGTGTCTACCTTGTCGGTCGATACTTCAAAAAGCGGTTCGTCGGCAGCAACGGCGTCGCCTATTTTTTTGAACCACTTCGTGATGGTTCCTTCTGTCACTGTTTCGCCAAGTTGTGGAAGCTTCACTTCAGCCATGTCGCTAAGTCCTTACATTATTGAGGTGTTCTAAATATTTTGAAGAGGTATTACGCGTTAATGCTACGCCCGGTCATGGAGAGCATTGTTTCACCAAACAATTCGCTCAAACTTGGGTGAGGCTGGATGAACTCGGCAACTTCTGCCACCGTTGCTTCCCAGTTCACGGCCAAGTAACCGCCTGAAAGCTGTTCAGTGACCCAAGCGCCAACCATTTGCACACCAAGAATTTGACCAGCTGTTCCATCGGCATTTTTCTTTGCGATGACTTTCACTAGCCCATCGGTGTCGCCAATAATCATGGCGCGGCTGTTAGCGCGAAACTGATGCTTGCCTACAACCACGTCGAAGCCTGCAGCTATGGCGCCTTCTTCGCTAAAGCCCGCCCACGCAACTTCTGGATGACAATAAATTGCCCACGGCACACGGTCGTAGTTCACAGGTGCAACAGGTTCGCCCAGAATGCGCTTGACGGCAAGAATTGCTTCTGCATAGGCAACGTGCGCAAGTTGTGGCGTATTAATGATGTCGCCAACGGCATACACGCCAGGCTCTGCAGTGGTGCAGTACTGATCAACTTCAATAAAGCCGCGCTCACTGAGTTTGACGGCGGTTCCTTGCAAGCCAAGCAGTTCGGCTGATGGACGACGCCCAACAGACACCACCACCGCATCGACTTCAAGGGTTTCGCCTTCACCGAAAGAAACAACGGTTCCACCAGAGCCGTTCAGAGTGTGACCCTTCACGGCAACACCAGTTTTAATGTCGATGTTCTTTTTCTTAAAGCTCTTCACCACAACATTGGCGAGGTCGGCATCGAGTCCTGGAAGAATTTTCGGCAAGCCCTCAAGAATGGTGACCGTGCTACCCAAGTCGGCGAATGTTGAAGCGAATTCACAACCAATGGCTCCACCACCAATAACAGCAACGCGTGCAGGCAATGTGCTGAGCATCAAAACTTCATCAGAAGTCATGATGGGTCCGCCTACTTCAAAACCAGGAATGGTGCGCGGTACAGAGCCTGCAGCAAGAATGACGTTTTTGCCTTGTACTTGCTGAGTGGTTCCATCGGCTGCAGTAACAGTGACGGTCTTGTTTGCACCAAGCGAACCTACGCCCAAGAGGTACGTCACTTTTTTCGATTTGGTTAAACCTGTGAGACCTTTGACCAAGCCATCAACAATTTTTTGTTTGCGAGCTTGAGTAACAGAGAAGTCGACACCGTTTTGAGTGGAGTTCACTCCGAACTCTGCAGAATGCAAAACATGACGGTTGACCGCTGCTGTTTCTAAGAATGCTTTTGCGGGGATGCACCCACGGTTCAAGCATGTTCCGCCAATGGTGTCTTTTTCTACCAGCGCGACCGACAAGCCTGCCGACGCTCCATAGAACGCCGCGGCGTATCCGCCCGGTCCACCACCAATTACCACGAGGTCAAATGTTTCAGCCATAGCGAGTCAACCGTAACCGAATTACCCCTCGGTACCCCACTGCTGTTGAGCCCCAGCACGCAAATAGGCCACCGTTGGGGTTGCCGTGGTGGGGTCGAAGGTCACCGTGCAGCGCACCTCGGCAGTAGCAGAAACCTCTTGGCACGCATCGGTTGCGGTTTGTTGCGTGAGGGGGGTAAACACCCTGCCCTCAGCCAGCATCCGCCATCCTTCAAACGCCCCCTTGACCATTGCAACCCCACGCATTGTGACCGTGACCAATGTCGCGTCGGTACTTTTTGCTACCGACTCCACCGCGACGGTCATGTCACCCAAAGTTGCCGGAGTTCCCCAGGCCAAAACCTCAACACGTGGGGCATCGGTTGCTACCTGAAGCAACTTGAAACCACCGGCAAGAATAATGACTATTCCGCATACCAAGGCGGTGAGAACGAGTTTGCGGGTGCTCATGGGTTGACAGCCTACGACACTTCATTCCACGCTCCATAGCGCCGACGCTAATGAACAGGAATACTCTGTGCTCATGCGTATTGCTGTGACGGGTTCCACCGGCCTTATTGGAAAAGCACTTCTTTCTCATCTCCACGACAACGGTCACGACACTGTTGCTCTGGTGCGGCGCACACCGCAGTCTGCATCGGAAATTCAGTGGAATCCATCGCAAGGTGTGCTCAATGCCGCTGACCTAGAAGGAATCAACGCGGTGGTTCACCTCGCTGGCGCCGGAATTGGCGACAAACGCTGGACCGATTCATACAAGAAAGAAATTCTGGAAAGCCGCACGAAGAGCACAGCACTTCTTGCCCAGCGTCTTGGCGAACTTCAGCAACCACCATCAGTTTTTCTCTCAGGTTCCGCCATTGGTATTTACGGCCCTCGTGGCAGCGAAGAACTTGGTGAAGATGCTTCTCACGGAGACACTTTCCTTGCCGATGTGTGTGAGCAGTGGGAAAGTGCAGCAAGTCCTGCAACTGCCGCCGGCATTCGTACTGCTTTTTTGCGTACCGGAATTGTGCTGAGCCCCAAAGGTGGCGCGCTGAAAAAACAACTTCCGCTTTTCAAATTGGGAGCAGGTGGAAAATTTGGAAATGGCAAGCAGTGGCAAAGCTGGATCTCTATTACCGATGAAGTGCGCGCAATCGCGCATTTGCTCACCAGCACATTGGCTGGCCCAGTAAACCTCACCGCACCGACGCCAGTTACTAATGCCGAGTTCACGAAAACATTGGCAAAAGTGCTGCGCAAACCTGCTTTTATGGCGATCCCGCCAATTGGGCCAAAACTTCTCCTCGGGTCAGAACTTGCCGATGCATTGCTGTTCACTGGCCAGCGCGTGGTACCCAATGCGTTGCTCGCCGATGGCTTTCGTTTTTCTCACAGCACATTGGAAGAAGCTCTGCGCAACTTGTTGCTGTCGTAATCTCAACATATGAGTACTGAGCACCAAGCAGACCTCGATGTTGTCATTGTTGGCGCTGGCCTAGCAGGCTTGTCGTGCGCAAAACATTTACAACGCGCGGGCAAAAAAGTTGCTATCTACGAATCAAGCGATGGAGTGGGCGGTCGAGTTCGCACCGACGAATTAGACGGCTTCCTACTCGACAGGGGCTTTCAAGTCCTGCTCACCGCATACCCAGAAATCCAAACAGAAATAGATCTTGCCGCGCTCGACATGAAGTATTTCTCACCAGGTGCACTTGTGCGAGTGGGCAATAAGAATCACGTTGTTGGCGACCCACTGCGTGAACCGTCAACACTTTTCTCTACAACCTTTGCCCCCATTGGAAACGTGTTTGACAAAGCACGAATGGCAGCATTGCGTTGGAGACTTGGGCGCGGCCCTGCACGCCGGCTGCTTCAAGGTGAAGACATGTCCACTGCAGATGCTCTGCGTGAGCAAGGGTTCTCACAACGCATGGTGAGTACTTTTTTCACTCCGTTGGTGGGCGGAATTCAACTTGATCCCGACTTATCTACATCTCGTCGCATGTTCGACATTATTTTTCGCACACTCAGTAACGGCAATACAGGTGTTCCTGCCCGCGGAATGGGAGAACTCAGTAATTACCTCCTAGCTCAGCTGCAGAACGGCACTGTGCACCTTCATTCGCCTGTCAGTGAAGCAACAAGTACCTATGTCACTTTGCACAGCGGTGAAAAAATTCATGCACGCAGTGTGGTGGTAGCCACCGAAGGGCCAGCTGCCTCGGCATTGCTCAATCTTCCACCGGTTGCATCGCGATCTGTGAGCTGTGTCTATTTTTCCGCTGATGCGGCCCCCACAAAAGAAAAACTCATTGCATTAGACGGTTCACATAGTGGCCCGGTACTCAACATGGCAGTAATGAGCAATATTTCTTCGCACTATGCACCGCAAGGTAAGCACCTCATTGCTGCAGCTTGCCCAGGCGTTACCACAGAGTCAGAGCCACAGTTGGTGAGCAAGGTAACGCAGCAACTTCTGCAGTGGTGGGGGCCCCAGGTAAATACGTGGCAGCACTTGCGTACCTACAGCATTGTTCATGGTCAACCCGACCAATCGCCTCCTTTTGCACCAAAGAAACCTGTGGCTCTAGCTAACGAAATTTTTGTCTGCGGCGATCACCGCGATACTGGTTCTTCACAAGGAGCAATGTACTCAGGTAGACGCTGCGCAGTTTCTGTGCTGAAATACTTGGCATGAGCAATTTTTTTCTTGAGAGTACGCACGACAGTAGCGATGAGATTGTGCGGGTGAGCGCAGTTATTAGTGCAAGCCCACAAGATATTTTTGCTCTGCTCGCAGACCCCGCCCAACACTCAACCATCGACGGGTCGGGAAGTGTGAAATCGTCACGCGAAGAGCACCCCACTCGCCTTGAACTCGGAGCGAAATTTGGCATGGTGATGAAAATGGGCATTCCCTACAGAATTACCAACGAAGTAGTGGAGTTCATTGAAGGCGAACGTATTGCCTGGCGGCACATTGGCGGTCATATTTGGCGCTACATCTTGGTGCCCGATGGTGCAAATACCTGTGTGACCGAAGAGTTCGACTATGCGCGCGCAAAGTCACCTTTTGCTCTGAAACTTTCTGGCCGCCCCGATAAGAATCGCAAGTCAATGGAAAAAACACTGGAACGGATGCAAAAGTATTTCACCACCCCTCGGTAGGCAAAATGAAATAGTGTGAGCGAGGTGAGCAACAACATCAGCCTTCCTCTCGGTTTTCATTCGTATGTCGCCAACATTGGAGTGAAAGACGATTCGCAAGATTTCACTCTTGTTGAAGCTGACTCGCTGTGTTCTTCCGCTGGCGTGTTTACACAAAGTCGTTTTGCCGGCCCCAGCGTGACCGTCAGCCAGACCCACCTCAAAGACCTCTCTGCTCGAGCAATTGTTGTTATTAGCAAAAATGCAAACGTTGCCAACGGACCCGATGGCTTAAGCGATGCACTTGAAGTGGTGCAAGGTGTAGCAAAAGCTCTGAACTGCGACCCTCATGATGTGCTCATTGCTTCTACCGGCGTCATTGGTCGCCGCTACCCCATTGAACGCATTCGCACGGGCTTAGCAGCAATTCCTGCAGCAATTACTGGCAACGATGCAGTGGCTGTTGCTCAAGGAATAATGACCACCGACACGGTGCATAAAATTGCAGAAGCAACTATTGCTGGTAGCAGCGCACGCATTGTTGGCGTTGCCAAAGGCGTAGGAATGATTGAGCCCAACATGGCAACTCTCATCACCATGATGTTTACCGATGCCGATGTATCTAAAGAAAAACTCGATGTCATCTTTCGTCGCGTCATCAACAAAACATTCAACTGTGTATCTATAGATACCGATACCTCAACTAGCGACACCGCGACCATTATGGCAAGTGGGGCTAGCGGAGCAGTAGACGACATGGCTTTCGAAAATGCCCTCTACGAAGTAGCCCTGTCGCTCACCAAACAAGTTGCTCGCGATGGCGAAGGCGCGGAAACTCTCATTGAGGTATGCGTCGATTCAGCAACAACCGATGAGCAAGCCAAACGTGTGGCAAAAGCAATTGTCAATTCGCCACTCGTTAAAACTGCTGTACACGGAGCAGACCCCAACTGGGGTCGTGTGGCGATGGCCGTTGGCAAATGCAACGACACCAACATCAACCAGGACGACGTAGTCATTCGCTTTGGCGCTCAAGAGGTATACCCACACCCTGTTTCAGAAAGTGGCCTTGCGCAACTGAGTGAATACATGAAAGGCAGCGATGTGCTCATTCATGTTTCACTCAATAACGGCACGAGTTCTGCAACCGTCTGGGGATGCGACCTCACCGATGGCTACGTGCGCATTAACGCTGACTACACCACTTAGTTATTTAGGTGGCATACGAATACCACCATCTACGCGAATGCTTTCGGCATTCATGTAGCTGTTGGTAATGCATTCAAGGACCATTGAGGCAAGCTCTTCTGGACCACCAAGGCGCTGCGGGAAGAGCACACCTTTTTGCAAGTTTGCTTTGAATGCTTCGCTGTTGTCGCCATCACCATAAATAGGTGTGTCGATGAGGCCCGGTGCAACTGTGTTCACACGAACACCAATGGCAGCAAGGTCACGTGCAATAGGAAGTGTCATTCCCACAACGCCACCCTTTGAAGCGGAATACGAAGCCTGGCCAATTTGGCCGTCGAATGCTGCAACCGATGCGATGTTGACAATTGCACCACGCTCACCATATTCAAGTGGCTCTGTAACGCTCATGGCAGTTGCTGCAAGGCGGATGCAATCGAATGAACCAATGAGGTTGATAGCAATTACTTTTTTAAATGCATCGAGGTTGGCTGCTGAATCGTACGAACCATCTTTACCAACAGTGCGTTGTGCCCAGCCAATGCCAGCAGAGTTCACAAGTACGCGTAGTGGGCCCATGGACTTTGCCATTTCCACTGCGTTGATGATGTCTTCTGTCTTTGTGACATCAACCTTGCAAAATGCTCCCCCAATTTCTTTTGCTAATTCTTGTCCCTTGTCTTCTTGAAGGTCGGCTACGACGACCTTCGCGCCACGCTTGGCGAGAAGACGGGCTGAGGCGGCACCAATTCCTGATGCTCCACCGGTAACTATTGCGCTTGCTCCTGAAATGTCCATCCTGCGAGGCTATGCCGACGCAGCAGCAACTGCCAAAGCGTCGACCAAATCATTCATGGGTTCCCCTGAATGGCCCTTCACCCAGGTGAAAAAGGTCTTTTCCGGGCCACGTTTCACCACTTCGCCAAGCAATTGCTCCCAAAGGTCTTGGTTGGCCACGGCCTGGCGCTGCGAGTTTTTCCAGCCCTTTGCGAGCCAGCCCTGCCACCATTTGTCGGTAAAACACTTCACCACGTAGGTGCTATCGGAGCGCACCTCAACAACGGTATGAATGTGGTGCAACGAGCGCAAGGCGTCGATGACCGCATACAACTCCATGCGCTGGTTGGTGCTCGGCTTTTCCGACCCCGAGCCGTTGGGCGTGCCCGTGGGAGAAATTGCCCAGGCCCAGCCACCGGGGCCAGGGTTTCCCGAGCAGGCTCCGTCGGTATAGACCACGGTGGCATTTTCTGGCACCGCGCTGGCCAATGGCGTTGCCCGCAGTGCACTTAAGAGCTCCCGAGCGTTCATCACAGAGTCACCAAAACCTAAATCGAGTTCCATTGCTATAGATCATTACCTATTTTCGCTCTAACGCTTGGCATCACGCTTCGCCTGCGAGAATAGACACATGATCTTCGACGGCTCCATGCACCAGCTTCCCGACATCGACCCCACCGAAACAAACGAATGGATGGAGTCGCTTGACGCCGTCATCGACTCACACGGCAAAACACGCGCTCGATATTTACTTTCACGATTGCTGGAACGCGCACAACAAAACCAAGTGAGTTTTCCCGCCACTGTTTCCACCCCTTATGTGAACTCCATCCCGCGTGAACAAGAACCTTGGTTTCCTGGCGATGAGCATTTAGAGCGGCGTATTCGTGCCTACATTCGCTGGAACGCTGCCGTCATGGTTATTCGTGCCAACACGCGCGCCGAAGGAATTGGTGGACACCTTTCCACCTTTGCGAGTTCTGCATCACTTTATGAAATTGGTTTCAACCACTTCTTCCGCGGCAAAGACGACGGACAAGCCGGAGACCATATTTATTTCCAAGGTCACGCTGCACCAGGCGTTTATGCGCGTGCGTTTCTTGAAGGACGACTCACCACTGACGACCTTGACCATTTCCGCCGTGAAATTGGCCGCGAGGGCAAAGGCCTCTCGAGTTATCCGCACCCACGGTTAATGCCCGATTTCTGGGAATACCCCACCGTGTCAATGGGTCTTGGCCCCATCACTGCTTTGTACCATGCACGCTTTAATCGCTACTTGTTAAATCGCAAACTTGACGACACATCATCTAGTCGTGTGTGGGCATTTCTTGGTGACGGCGAATGCGATGAGCCAGAAACACTCGGTGCAATATCACTTGCGTCGCGTGAACATCTCGACAACTTGGTTTTTGTGGTGAACTGCAACTTGCAACGCCTCGATGGCCCAGTACGCGGCAACGGAAAAATCATTCAAGAACTTGAAGCAACCTTTCGTGGTGCAGGATGGAACGTCATCAAGGTCATTTGGGGCTCGAAGTGGGACGACCTACTTGCTCGCGATGTCGACGGCGTATTACTCAACCAAATGAACACCACGGTTGATGGCGAATTCCAGCGCTACACGGTGGAAGACGGTTCATACATTCGTGAAAACTTCTTCGGCCCAGACCCACGACTGCGTCAGATGGTGTCGCATCTCACCGATGAAGAACTCAGCGTGTTGCCACGTGGTGGGCACGACTACCGCAAGTTGTATGCCGCGTATCGCTCGGCTGCAGAAAATTTAGGCTCAGGGCGACCCACTGCCATTTTGTGCAAGACCGTGAAGGGTTGGACCCTTGGCCCCTCCATTGAAGGTCGCAATGCAACGCATCAAATTAAAAAGATGAACGCCGATCAGTTGCGCGCATTACGCGATCGCTTGTACCTCCAAGATGAAATTCCCGATAGCGCACTCGAGGCCGACGAACCGCCGTATTTCCGCCCTGCAGAAACAAGTGTGGAATACCAGTACATGATGCAGCGCCGCCGCGCACTAGGTGGGCCAGTACCAAAACGCGTCGTTGTTGCACGTCGCCCATTGTCATTACCTGCACCAGAGGTATTCGAAGAACTGCGTGCGGGAAGCGGTGAGCAAGCGGTGAGCACCACCATGAGCTTTACGCGCTTACTGCGCAACCTGGCTCGCGACGAGAACTTTGGCCCACGCGTTGTGCCCATCATTCCCGATGAAGCTCGCACCTTTGGCATGGACGCTCTTTTCCGCGAACTACGTATTTATGCAAGCCAAGGTCAAAAGTACGAACCAGTCGACCACGACCTCTTGTTGTCGTATGTAGAAGCATCCGATGGGCAAATTCTTGAAGAAGGCATTACCGAAGCAGGAAGCTTGGCTTCGTTCATTGCAGCAGGAACAAGTTACGCAACGCGCGGTGTGCCCATGGTGCCCTTCTACACGTTCTATTCCATGTTTGGTTTCCAACGTGTAGGCGACCTCATTTGGCAGGCCGCCGATGCGCGCACGCGAGGATTCCTCCTTGGCGCAACTGCCGGTCGCACAACGCTCATGGGTGAAGGCCTCCAACATCAAGACGGACACAGTTTGGTGTTGGCAAGCACGGTTCCACCATGCCAGTCGTACGACCCAGCATTTGCTTACGAAGTTGCCGCAATTATTGAAGATGGCCTCGAGCGCATGTACGGCGCCAACCCAGAAGACATTTTTTACTACATCACTTTGTACAACGAGAACTACGCAATGCCTGCACAGCCCACCACCGTTGAAGCGCAGCACATTACGCGTGGGCTCTATAAGTTTGCCGATGCGCCTGAAGCGCCACTTCAAGCAACAATTCTTTTCTCGGGAAGTGCGCATACTGCTGCACGCGAAGCCGCAAAAGAACTTCTCGACAACTACGGCGTTGGCGTGGAACTGTGGTCGGCAACTTCCTACAAGAACCTGCGTGAAGAGGCAATGAACTGTGAGCGCATTGCACGCTTGAATCCCACACACCCGCCAGCAATTCCACTCGTCACACGTTTGCTAACCGATGCACCAGGGCCCATCGTTGCGGTCACCGACTTCATGCGCATCGTCCCCGAGCAAGTAGCGCGATTCATACCCAATAAAACATTCGTTCCACTTGGCACCGATGGCATGGGCCGCAGCGATACTCGCGAAGCTTTACGCCAATACTTTGAAAATGACATGCCGAGCATTGTGGTCACTGTTTTACATGCATTGCAGCAAGATGGAAAAGTTGCGGCAGACGTAGTAGAAAAAGCATTAGACAAATACAACATTGCACCAAACAGCCCTTCACCCTTTATGTATTAAGAGAACATCATGAGCACAGGAACCCTTTACATCACCGGAGACACAGCAGCCGACAAGTTGCTCAACAGCAATGGAACTGCACTACTTATTGGAATGTTGCTCGACCAGCAAGTACCAATGGAATGGGCATTCAAAGGGCCAGCCACTATTAAAGAGCGCCTTGGTCATCTTGACCCGAAGAAAATTTCTCTCATGGACGTAGAAGACTTCGTGTCGATGTGCTGCACAAAGCCAGCAATTCACCGCTTCCCTGCCTCTATGAGCCGGCGCATTCACGAACTGTGCTGCATCATTGCTCGCGAGTACAAAAACAAAGGTGAAAATATGTGGGCTGGCGTTACCGATGCAGCATTGCTCACCGAGCGCCTTCGCGTACTTCCTGGCTTCGGCGAAGAAAAAGCGCAAATCTTTATTGCGCTCCTCGGTAAGCGCATGGGTGTTGTTCCTAAAAATTGGAAAACTGAAGCAGGGGTGTTTGGTGATACAAACCCTCGCACTGTTGCCGACATCACTTCGCCCGAAACCTTGCTCTTGGTTCGTACTTGGAAAAAAGCAGAAAAGGCAGCAGCACGCGATAAGCAGAGCCGCCCCTTGAAAGCAAAAACCAGCAAATGACCACTCTTGTTACCGGTGGTGCCGGCTACATCGGGTCTCACACTGTGCGGCAACTGGTGAACGCCGGACGCGATGTTGTTGTATTCGACTCACTCGAACTTGGGCATCGCGAGGCGCTCTTAGGTACAGAGTTAGTTGTAGGGAACATCGCAAATCAAGACCTCATTAAATCAACATGCAAGAAATATGGCATCACCGAAGTCATTCACTTTGCCGCCTACAAAAGCGTTGGCGAATCAATGAGTAACCCTGGTCGATATTTTTCCAACAATGTCACTGGGTCAACTTTGCTCGTAGAGGCACTCGCGCAAGCTGGGGTCGACAAAGTTGTTTTCTCATCTTCTGCTTCGGTGTACGGAACACCAGAGACTGTTCCTGTTCGTGAAGATGCACCACTACACCCCGAAAGCGTGTACGCCGAAACGAAATACATGACTGAGCGCATGCTGCACTGGTTTAGCGAAACACATGGCCTGCGTTCTGTGAGCCTGCGCTATTTCAATGCTGCCGGCGACTCGTTCGATTCGCTCATTGGTGAAGATTGGTCTGTCACAACAAATCTTGTACCAGTAGTGATGAAAGCAACGCTTGGCAAACGAGATGCCCTTGAAGTCTTCGGTAACGACTACCCCACTCGTGACGGCACAGGCATTCGCGACTATATTCACGTTGTCGACCTAGCCGATGCGCATGTGAAGGCTCTCAATTATCTCACCGACGGTAAGCCCACAACCTCATGCAATGTGGGCACAGGAAAAGGCACAACAGTGCTTGAGGTACTTCAGGCAACAGAACGCATTTCCGGCCGACAAGTTCCGTACGTCATGTCGCCACGACGTGCCGGAGACCCCGTTGAGGTGTACGCCGACCCTGCTTTTGCAGCGCAAACCCTTGGGTGGCAGGCGCAGTATTCCCTCGACGACATCATTGCAACAGCGTGGCAATGGCACAGCACGCATATTGACGGCTACACCAAGTAGTTACGAAGCGAGTCGCGACCTTTCGCGATCGAGCCAACCAAACAACACCGCAAGTGCTCGTGGGTCGTGACGCAACCTGTGCCCCGCGCCGGCAATAATGCGCAACTCTGCAGAACCGTGTGCTTCGGCTAACGCTCGTGCATCGGCTGTTGGCACGCTCTCATCGTCGTCACCGTGAAGCACCATGAGTGGCCGCGGAGCAAAACGCCGTGCCGCATCGATAGGACGAAACCGCCTGAGTTCCCGACTCCATTCATCGAAGTTCTGCGGGAACCCAGCACGACGAATAGCCCCAATATCTCGTGCGTGCTCCAAGAAGCGACGTGGCTGCTCGGCCCAATCGTCGAAGTCAGCTCGACCGCTGAGCGACACACAACCATTGACGCGCGGGTCGTCGGCCGCGACGCACAATGCCACTGATGCTCCTGTATTAGTACCTACCAACCACACACTGTCGACATTGCCAATTGCAACCAAGTAATCAATTGCTGCTCGCAGGTCGTCAACCCAACCTTGCAAAGAGAAGTCGCCTTCACTTGCACCACAGCCACGGAATGTAAATGTGAGTGCTGCACACCCGACTTCATTTGCCATGCGGTCGATGACCTGCGGAAAGGTGCCTGCAGACTGACGCGCGTCAAGTGGCCCAATGGGAAATCCGTGACACAAAATGACCCCAGGAAGCGGACCAAATACGCCATTGGGTCGTGCGAAATAACTAGAAAGTGTGAGCCCACTCGACGCAAAGGTCGAGTTGATCAACATTGTGTTGATTGCACCAGAACTTTCACCTGTAGCCATAAGTGCTTAGGCGCGCGGGGCGCGCATGCGACGCGTTTTACCCGGAGTGGCCAATGTGTAGCCACGATTACGCGCCTCTACTTCGGTATCTGGCCCAAAACATAAACCCACTTCGCTTGCCACGATGTCGTTGATGATGTCGGGCTCGCTCCAGTTATCGACATCGTAAACAAGCTGTGTGCGTTTGTCTCCGAGATAGCGCGTATGTTCAAACTTGCCGGGCCGTTCCATGTACCCAAGAATAGCGGCACTAGGCTCACTGCTGTGGCGCCAAGCGAGAACGACATGAAAGAGTTTCTTCAGCAACTTGATGAAACCGATGCTGTTCTCGGCGAAATGGCCCAGAAGCGTTGCCGTGAATATCACGTACTCAGCGGAATTCCCGTCGAGACCTACAAATTTCCCACGTACAAGTCTGCCGAAGAACAAAAGGTATGGGTTCACCACTGGTGGGTGCGGCCCCTGCGATTTTTCTATCGACACTTGCCTCGCGGAATTCGCTCCCGCATCAAACGAGTTGCCACATGACCACCTCGTCTCGGCGTA
Source organism: uncultured Actinomycetes bacterium (assembly GCA_903858075.1). Classification (GTDB taxonomy): domain Bacteria; phylum Actinomycetota; class Acidimicrobiia; order Acidimicrobiales; family Ilumatobacteraceae; genus F1-20-MAGs119. The sequence goes on along the minus strand of CAIOHI010000167.1, from coordinate 2,131 downwards.
TTGGGCGATACATCGCATTCATTCCGTCACACTGCAAGCTTGGAAGAGAATTCCGCACGGAATTGGGAAAGTGGCTAAGGGCTTCTACGTACGACATGGTGTACGGCGACTCGCTGCACCCCACAAATGACAAATATGAAGAACCCATTCAAGTGTTGCGCCCGGGCTGGTCGCCCGAACGTTTACGTGGACATTGTTATGTAGGCGATGTGGTGCTCGCGACCGCCGACCTTGTTGCACAAGCGGGCGGAGCCGATGCACTGTGTTCATTGTCGCCACACCACCGCGCACTTCTTCTCAGCGAACATGCATCACACATTGGCCGCGTGCCTCTCTTTTTGTACAGCGCACCATGGGAATACCGTTTCCCCAGCACCGATCTTGAAGCAGTAAAATCTCACTGCCTGCGTACAGGAATTAAAGCGCAGTGCCACATGAACGAGAACGGCTCGGGGGTCGTTGTTGATCGCACACAGAGCACCGAGCCCACAGTTGCTGTCATTATTCCTACACGCGGCACCGAAGCTGAAGTACGCGGCAAGAACTGCGTTTTAGCTGCACATGCCATTGCGCAGTTAGTAAAACATTCAACATTCCAAAATTTTGAAATCATTGTTGTTGTTGATGATGCAACACCTGCAACCGCACTTCACGACATTGAAACCGCTGCACCAGGTCGTGTTCGTATAGTGCCTTTCAATCGACCTTTTAATTTTGCCGAGAAGGTTAACCTTGGCGCCGCACACACCACAGCCGATTATTTACTCCTACTCAATGACGACACAGAACCGAGTAACCCAGACCTCATTCAAACTATGTTGAGCTATTTTTCCGATGACACTGTGGGGCTTGTTGGCCCGAAACTGCTCTACGAAGATGGCTCCATTCAAAGTGCAGGACACTTTTTTAATCCGGTTCCTTATGACTCTTACCGCGGCTTTCCTGGAAATTGTGCGGGCGCATACAACATGCTCACCGTTGCGCGCGAAGTATCTAGCGTTATCGCCGCATGTGCGCTGACTCCCCGGCATGTTTTTATTGAAGTAGGCGGGCTAAGTACACAATTTCCCAGCGACTACAACGACATCGACTTTGCCTTGAAAATACAACTACTCGGCAAACGAGTTCTGTACACGCCGTACACCGATTGCTTTCACTTCGAGTCAAAGACCCGTGAAGCGAAGCTCAACCCTGCTCACGTTGCGCTCTTGGGTGAACGGTGGCGCGACCAATTAGAAAATGAAACCTACGGACATCCTGCACTGCAGAAGTACCAGGTGGCGTGGAAGTCGAATCGGCCTGGTCAGAGATCTGTCGATGAAGCAGTTGGTCCTACTGCTCCAATGGCGTCGAAATAAGCCAAGTGCGCTTGCACCACATAGACAACATCTACGTCGTCTAGTACCTCTACACCAGCCTCACTGGCTTGCGCCAATAAGTAACCGGTGAGTTGGTCTTCAGTAATCAGCACCACATCGCGAATTTCCTGTGGCAAATCAACCACTTTGTTGGGCTGCAGTCCTTGAGCGTGCAACCAACGCATGTGAAGTACCAGCATCTCGCGAAGTTCGTCGAGCGTGAGACGACCTTGGGTTGAAGAAGGAAGAAGATCTGCAACAAACTCCGTTGCTTCAACAAGGTCATAAACGGCACGAGGCGCAACGGCATCAAGCCGTCGCGCCTCGCGACCAACTACCAATGCAGCAATCAAAAAAACTGATATTGAAGCTGCAGCTATAAAAACAGCGAGAATCAAATGCCAATGCGCTGAGCAAGAAGCTCGCGATGATAGGTGGGGTCACCAAACATCAATTCGCTCGACTTCGCACGCTTGAAGTACAGGTGTGCTGGGTGTTCCCAGGTGAAACCAATACCACCGTGAATTTGAATGTTCTCTGCTGTTGCGTGGAAATATGCTTCCGAGCAATAGGCCTTTGCAAGCGATGCAACCGAAGCAAGTTCTTCGTTCATTTCACTTGCACACCACATGCCGTAGTACGCAGCCGACTTGGCCGACTCCACTTCAAGCAACATGTCTGCACACTTGTGCTTGATTGCCTGGAATGAACCAATGGGGCGACCAAACTGCACGCGGACCTTGGCGTATTCAACAGCCATTTCCAGCACTTTT
>CAIOHI010000166.1 GCA_903858075.1 uncultured Actinomycetes bacterium | reverse complement strand
GACGTCGACAATGTTATTTCTGCAATACGTACTGCAGCTAACACTGGAAAAATTGGAGACGGAAAGGTATGGATCACAAGTGTTGAACGACTCATTCGCATTCGAACCGGAGAAGAGGGCCGCGATGCAATCTAAAACTTCATCAACTAGCAGCCGTTGGCTCAAGCGCATCTTGGTAGCAACAACAGTTTCTACTGGTTCACTCATTTTGGCTGGCGGAATTTCCGCAATGGCCGCCGATGAGTTCGATGCTGAAAAAGCTGTGACCACTCTTGGCCAGCAAACAAGCTTGCTCTGGATTGTTATTGGAGCAGCACTTGTTATTTTCATGCAGGCAGGTTTTGCACTTGTAGAAACTGGCTTCTGTCGCGCAAAGCACGCAGCCCACGTGATGAGCACCAACGTTGCCATCTTCGGACTCGGCTTCATCGGCTTTTTCTTCATTGGCTTCCCACTCGCATTCGGTGGTTTTTCCTATTCGGCATTCGGTATGGATGCACCCGTAGGAAGTGCACTATTGGGCAGTGGCAACTGGGTCTTTTTGTGGAAGGGCGGATGGGCAATGTCTGGCGGAGGAATTACTCCTGCAGTACTTGGCTTCTTCCTCTACATGGTGGCTTTCATGGACACCGTTGCAACTATTCCAACAGGCTCCATGGCTGAACGTTGGAAGTGGAATTCATTTGTTGTGTGGGGCCTCTTCTGTGGCGCCGTGTATTACCCACTCTTTGCAGCATGGACATGGGGCGGCGGTTTCCTTGCCAAAACATGGGACACCATGTCACTCGGTGCGGGTTATGTCGACTTCGCGGGCTCCGGTGTTGTTCACGCAGTAGGTGGCGTTGCTGCACTTGCTGGAGCAATTGTTCTTGGACCACGCGTTGGAAAATTTGGAGCCGATGGAAAGCCTCGCGCAATGCCGGGTCACCACATTCCAATGGCAATGCTTGGAGCATTGATCTTGTTGTTCGGGTGGTTCGGCTTTAACGCTGCATCAACATTCGCATCAACCGACGTGCAATTCGCAACAGTTGCAACGAACACTGCAATCGCTGCAGCATTCGGCCTCGTCGTTGGAATCCTCTGGATCACCAAGCGCACCGGTAAGCCTGACCCAGGCATGATGGTAAACGGCATGCTCGCTGGCCTCGTTGCAATCACTGCGCCTTGCGCATTCGTTGCTCCTTGGGCAGCAGCTGTCATTGGCGCCATTGCAGCCGTGTTGGCCATTGAGTCAGTGTTCTTCGTGGAACGCAAACTCAAGATTGATGATCCGGTGGGCGCAATTTCAGTACACGGTGTCTGCGGAATCTTCGGTGTACTTGCAGTAGGTATCTTCTCGAACGGAAGCTACGGAGCTGGCTGGAACGGATCTTCATCTGAAGGCATTGAGGGCATCATCAAGGGTGACTGGGGCCAATTAGGCGCACAAGCACTTGCAGTCGGTGTCATATTGACCGTCATCTTCGGAATTGCATTCTCATTCTTCAAAATCCAAAACGCTGTCACCAAGGGCGGCATTCGCTCGAAGGAAGAAGACGAAATTATGGGTCTCGACCTCCCCGAAATGGGAGTTGCCGCTTACCCAGAGTTCAGCCTTCAGCGCTAATTCTCGAAGTTACTCAGGGAAAACCCCACCGTTCGCGGTGGGGTTTTTTCCTTTCACAGGCACGAAACATTCCTGTAACAGTTCCTTCGTAGTTTTTATCACTATGACATTTGACAGTGGTGCAACAGCTTGGGTTCTTGTTTCAGCGGCGTTGGTGCTCTTTATGACACCTGGTCTCGCCTTCTTCTACGGAGGCATGGTTCGTTCAAAAAACGTGCTCGGCATGCTCATGCAAAATATTTTTGCAATGGGCCTCATCACCATCTTGTGGGCAACTGTTGGCTTCAGTCTTGCCTTTGGTGGCAGCGGAAAATATTTTGGCAACTTTGATTTCATGTTCTTAAAAGATGTTGCCAACATCCCGAACTTCCCTGGATATGTCGACGACTTCGCGCTTATCATTCCGCCGCTTGCTTTCGTTGTGTATCAAATGATGTTCGCCATCATCACCCCAGCGCTGATCACCGGGGCAACTGCTGATCGCATGAAGTTCAGTGCGTATTGCATTCTCATTGGCGTGTGGGCAGTCGTGGTGTACCCCACTGTTGCGCACTGGGTATTTAGCCCCAACGGTTGGCTATTCCAAGAAGGTGCACTCGACTTCGCAGGTGGAGCAGTTGTGCACATCAACGCTGGTGCAGCAGCACTTGCAGTTGTGTTAGTTCTCGGCAAGCGCCGTGGCTGGCCACGTGAAGCAATGCCACCACACAACTTGCCTTTCACCATTTTAGGAACAGGCATTTTGTGGTTTGGTTGGTTTGGCTTCAACGCCGGTTCAGCTCTTGCAGCAAATGGTCTTGCCGCACAAGCCCTCATCAACACGCAACTTGCAGCAGCAAGCGGCATGATTGCTTGGCTCATCATTGAAAAAATTAAGGCAGGACACGCGACCACTCTTGGTGCTGCTTCTGGAGCAGTTGCCGGCTTAGTTGCCATTACTCCATGTGCTGGTTTTGTTGGCGGCATGGCACCAATTGCCATTGGTGCCATCACAGGTTTTGTTTGCTACTTGTGCCTCACCCTCAAAACCAAGTTTGGTTTCGACGACAGCCTCGACGTGATTGCAGTGCACCTCATTGGTGGACTTGCAGGTTCGCTACTTCTTGGTCTCTTTGCCGATACGGCAATAAATAGCCTCGGAGCCGACGGCCTCTTCTTTGGTGGTGGATCAAGCCTCCTTGGTAAGCAAGCCCTCGCCTCGGTAGCAACCTTTGCATTCTCCTTCATCGTCACCTACGTGGTAGCGAAGATTCTCGATGCCACCATCGGTATTCGAGTGACCCCTGAAAACGAGCTCATTGGTCTCGACCAGAGCCAGCACGCAGAGACCGCCTACCAGGCATAGGATTAGGACATGAAGCTCATTACCGCTGTCGTTAAACCCTTCAAACTCGACGACGTCAAAGAGGCCCTGAAAGGGGCAGGCGTCCAAGGAATCACTGTGAGCGAAGTTCGTGGCTTCGGGCGCCAAGGTGGCCATACCGAGACCTATCGCGGAGCCGAATACAACATCGATTTCGTGCCAAAAGTGCGCATAGAGATGGTGGTTCACGACGATGACGTGGAAAAAACCATTTCAGCCCTGCGTACCGCCGCCTCCACAGGCAAAATTGGCGATGGCAAAATCTGGGTCACCAATGCGGAACGAATCATTCGTATTCGCACAGGAGAAGAAGGTAGCGACGCTCTGTAGGTAGTGTCGTAGCCATGACTACGACAGAATCTGCACCCGCAACTACCACCCGCTGGACAGCCCAGTGGAAAGAACTCTACGAAGAGGTCATCACCACTGGTCTTTGTACCGGCTGCGCAGGTTGTGTTGTTACTTGCCCACACGATGTCATTGGGTATGAGCACGAGGAAGGCAAGTACAAGCCCTTCCACATTGAAGAAGAACTCGGCCTCGACAATTGCACGCACGGCGAAAAAGGTTGCACCACTTGCACACGTGCATGCCCACGCTTTCGCCAGTGGGAAGAATCTGCCGACATGCACCTCTTTGGTCGCGGTCGCGAGCCAAATGAAATGTCGGGTATCTGGCGCCAACTTCTTCTCACCCGCGCTTCAGACAAAACACAACACGACCGTGGTCAAGATGGTGGCTTTGTTACCGCAATGCTCACATGGCTTTTGAAGAACGACTACATCGAAGGCGCAATGGTCAGCGGTGTTGAACCCGATGACGCGTGGAAAGCAAAACCAGTATTGGTGCGAACCCCCGATGAAGTACTCGCTACCGCTGGTAGCCGGTACACCTATTGCGCAAACCCACTTGCATTGAAAGAAGCCAAAGAACTCGGCTTAACCAAGCTCGCCCTTGTTGGCATGGGCTGCCAAACATCTGCTCCCCCAGTGATGTGGGATCGCAAAGCAGGAAAGGTGGG
>CAIOHI010000165.1 GCA_903858075.1 uncultured Actinomycetes bacterium | reverse complement strand
GACCCAGCAACTGTTCCTGCCACATGTGTTCCGTGACCCTGACAATCATTTGTTCCATTGCCGTCTGAAACTGCAGTGAAGCCTGTTGACATACGACCAATAAATTCAGAATGATCTGCATACACACCGGTGTCGATGATGTAAGTGGTAACGCCCAAACCAGTTTGGCGACGAGTGACTCTGCCATCAAGTGGCAATGCACGCTGGTCGATGCGATCGATACCCCACGATGCAGCAGTTACCGGCGTAGTAGTTGGCACAGCAGGTGCAACTGCACTCGACGGTGCCGATGCTGGGCTATTGCCTACCGCATTTGTTGCCACCACAGTAACGGTGTACAAAGTTCCGTTGGTGAGGCCAGCAATAACGCAACCGAGTTGAGTTGAAGCGGTACACGTACTGCCACCAGGAGCAGCAGTTGCCTTATACATAGTGATTGGCGAGTTGCCATCGCTGAGTGGAGCAGCCCACGACACAACAAGTGCCCCATTTGCGGAAGAGGCCGATGCATTTCTCGGAGCACTAGGGAGCGCCGGCGGAAGTGCAGCAACGAAACTCCAGTTCAGAGCAACGTTTCCACGACGACCGTTCCATCCGTCAATAGCAATTTTGTATTCAGTTCCTTCAACGACGTTTCCTACAACCTTGCTCCACAAATTTGAAGAGTTCGGTGCATCGTCGTTCATTCCAAGAACAGTTAACGAGCTCACAGAAGTACCCGAGTACACGCCTAACAACGTGTCGAAGTTACTGCCTTCGGTCGTCACGCTGAGTACGCCGTTATTTGGAGCAACCCAGCGGTACCAAATAGACGCCGCGCCACCAACGCCACCATGAGTTGGTTCGCCAGTTTCACGAGTGGCAAGTGCGGTACTGCCCGACGCTGTTCCCGTGTCACCCACTACAACTTCTGCAGCTGCAAATGCATCGTTTGTGAGCGCTTGGAACGGTGTTGATGACACCACACTTGAGGCTGCGCTGTTTCCTGCGGTATTCACCGCACGTACGCGGAAATAGTGGAGAACGTCGTTATTCAGACCAGTAACAGTTGCAGCAGTTGCTGCTGAAGTTCCATCAGCAAAAGTAAGCCAAGTAGTGGTGTTGGCAATTGCATATTCCACTACATAGTCGGTTACTGCGGCGCCGCCATCAGAACTCGGCACGTTCCAAGTTAAGGCAACGGCATTATTTGTAGGTACAGCTGCCAACGCAAGTGGGGCGGTAGGAACACTTGGGCCAATAGGTAATGCACTCGCTACGAAACTCCAGTTGAGCTTCACCGCACCTTTGCGGGCATTCCATCCGTCAATGGCAATGGAGTATTCGGTTCCAGCAACAACGTTGCCTTCCACCTTGCTCCACAACACACCAAGCTTTGGCGCATCGTCGTTCATTCCAAGCACAGTGAGCGCGTTGAGTGCACTACCTGAATACACACCAAGCAGGGTGTCGAAGTTGCTTCCTTGAGTAGTAACACTCAACACACCATTGCCAGGAGCAGTAAAGCGATACCAAATTGATGCAGCTCCACCAATGCCACCATGAGTTGGCTCACCAGCTTCACGAGTGGCGAGAAGAGTGCTGTCGACAACTGCGCCGGCATTACCTGCAAGGGCTATGCCGCCAGCGAACGGATCGTTGGCACCAAGAGCAAATGGACGAGCAGAAACAACATTTGATGCTTCTCCGGTACCAGCAGTGTTCACTGCCTTCACACGGAATTGATAGCTCGTGTTATTAGTGAGCGACGTCACTGTTGTAGACAAGTTTGCAGAAATACCATCGTTGAAAACTGTCCACGAGGTGCCATCGGCGCTGAACTCCACTACGTAATCGGAAATGTTGGCGCCACCATTGGTGCTGGGGGCAAACCACGACAGTGCAACCGATGCATTGCGAGCCTCCCCAACTAATGATCGAGGCGCACTAGGAACAACCACGGGCGCAGCCACAAGACTTCCCGAATACAACAATTTGTTCGGTGACAAACTTCCAGCATTACCTACAACACCAGCAGTCGAATTAAGCACAAGGGCCTGTGAAATAGATTCAACAGTTGCTGTTGGTGTTTCTGTAAGCAAAAGCGCTGCAACACCTGCAACGTGTGGTGATGCCATTGAGGTACCCGACAATGTTGCGAGAGCGGTATCGGAACCAATTGATGAGGAAGTGATTCCTTGACCTGGGGCGAAAATGTCGAGACAAGAGCCGTAATTTGAAAATGATGAGCGAGCATCTGTTGCGCCAGTTGCTCCGACGGTGACCGCACCTGGCGCACTAGCTGGCGAGTAACGACACGCGTTGGCGTTGTTGTTTCCCGCTGCTACCACAAACACAACGCCATCGGTAATGCCGCGGGCAACCGCTGCATTCAAAGCAGCAGACGAAGAGCCACCAAGGCTCATGTTGGCAACTGCAGGAACTCCTGCTTGGTGGTCGCCGATAATCCAATCGATACCAGCAATAACACCCGAGGTTGACCCGCTACCCGCACACGACATGACACGAACAGGAACAAGCGTTACTGACTTTGCAACACCGAATGTTGTGCCACCCACGGTGCCTGCAACATGCGTTCCGTGTCCGTGGCAGTCGGTGGTACCGCGTCCATCGGAGATAGAAGTAAACCCTGCAGCAATACGACCCGTGAACTCGCTGTGTGTAGCAAGAATGCCAGTGTCAACAACATATGCAGTTACGCCTGTACCCGAGTTGGCATATGAATACGTATTGTTCAGCGGCAAGTTGCGCTGATCGATGCGATCGAGGCCCCACGTGGGGTTGGCTTGATCGGCGGAAATAGAAACTACGGAATCGAGTTCAATAGATTCAACGCTGGTATTTGCAGTGAGCTCAGCAACTGCGGCAGCAGATAGGTCTGCGGCAAAGCCAGTAAAGACGTTACGAAACGAAGTGACATTGGTTGCGCCAACCTCACTGGCAATTGAAGCTGCGGTCGAGAACGAGGCAGTGGATTTCAAGCGAACGATGTAGCGCCCGCCAGCAACTGCTGATGTGTCAACAGCCGGGGTGTCATCAACAAGTCGAATGACTTTGTTGAGTTCAATAGAAGCAACGTCAGAGTCTTTGCGAAGTCGCGCAACGTCGGAAGAGTCGAGGGTGGCGACGAACCCGTCGGCAGCCGAAGTGAAAATATCGGTAATTGCGTTACCGAGTTGCATCTCTTTGCGCAATTTGCTGCTCAAGTTACTCGCAGAATCGAAGGTAACGATGTACTCGCCGGCAGGTGCTGCGGCTGTTACCACTTGAGCGGGAACAAGCGTTGCCAGAAGCGAGGCGCCAAGGACCCCGGCAAGCCCAAAGCTTGCGGCACGGATGGAAAATGGGCGGGGGGATGAGTTCTTCATGATTCCTACTTTCAGCGTACTCGCCGACATCACGAACCTAAATGAAAAAAAGATGAATGTCTCGTCACCCCACGGTCAATGTGGCCGAAGTCGCTTTGGCCTTTGCTTTACCCGCTTTTACCAGCACGGTGAGGCGGCACTGGCCAGCCTTTTTCAGCACAAGGCTCGACTTCTTAACAGAGCAAATTTTTGAAGATGAACCAGCTACCCGCACCGAGACCACTGAACCCTTTGGAGCTGTCACGCCTGTCACCTGAGCGGTGGCAATAAAACCTAAGGATTGCCCGGCTGCTGTGCTGACTGCAGTTGTTGAGGGCAATGAACTTGCCGTTGGCTGTGGCACAGAGGTCAACGTAGGCACGATGTCTTTCTCGCCATTTTGTGCGCCAGAAATAAATGGGTTCACCTTGGGGGATTCCACCACCACTGTTGTTGTGGGTGCAGCAGGAGCCGCTGTGGTCGGAGTAGTAGTAGACGTCGTCGAAGTAGTCGACGTCGTGGATGTGGTGGAAGTAGTTGAAGTCGTCGACGTTGTCGTGGTGGTCGTCACGACCACCCCTGCGCCAGTGAACCGAACCGTTGGCGAATACAGCAACTGGAATGAATCTGCGGTATTCACTGCGTTGACGCCGGCAATGCGTGCTTCATACGTCTTCGTCGGGTCAACTGCAGAAATCAGCACACTCTGGTTGGCCGATACTCCATCATTGAGTTCGCCAAAGCTGGATACGCCCACTTCGCGAACTTGCACCACGTAATCGGTAATGGGGAGAGCTGGAGTAGCAGTTGGGTTACCCCAAGTCACTTGAACTCCTCCGCTCACTGCAGCAACAGCAACATTGGTGACAGGGCCAGGAACAATCCAACCGATATTCGAAAGGACTCGTGCGTACAAAGTAGGCAGATACCCAGTGCAGTAATTCACCACATCGTTGTCGCCCCTTACACCTAGGGCCACACTTGCAGCCCCCGCTAAGACAGGAACACCGTCGACCGTAACTGTCATTGGCCCGCCACTATCGCCCGAGCAGGCACCAGCTAATACGTCGCCTTGTGTTCCACCTTTTACACACACGTCTTTCGCCGAGTTATAAAAACCTGCGAATCGGGCGTTACCTGCACTGTCTCGACATGCGAGATCGTTCGGGGAATCGCCAACCTCTGTGTTGACTTTTCTCAACACTGGCGACGTAGTGCCATCAAGCTGTTTACCCCACCCGCTGAGTGTTGCAACGGCATCTTTTACAGGCCAAATATTTGGGTCGAGTGCAACAGGCAGCGCTACTGGCTGCACGTTGGCAGAGTAGGTAACTGCCGTACTGAGTTTCAATAACATGAGATCGAGACCTACATCGCCCACTCGTGCCGGGTAAGCATCACTCACACGAAACAAGTACGGGTCCTTCAGAGAAGCATTGAAATTATTGTTACCTATTCCTAACCAAACGTAACGAGTATCAATAGTTCCAGCATTTGTTCGCAAAACGCAATGATCTGCAGTCAGCACCCATTGTTTAGCAATGAGCGAGCCACCGCACTGACCCAAAATCCATTTCGATTGATCATTTGGGTTGGAAGTAATTGAGTCGGGTTGTGCAGAAAGAAGTGATACCTGAAAGGGAACGGCACCAACTTGTGCGACTTCGCCACCCGCAATGTTTTTCACTACTTGCGCGAAAGTACTATCTGGAGATTCCGATGTGCCTGAGTCGTTGTTTCGCACTACTGCAAACACAATTGCAATGGCTACGACCGCTGCAACTCCTAAACCCACAACTTTGCGCATTACTTTCCTCCTGGAAATTCATAATGCACATCAGAAAATGCGTCACGGGCGAAAACATAAAAAAGTCGTAAAGGATCAGAGCCATCGTTGGCGGCAAAATGTTCTGCCCCTTCAGGAATGAACACGGTGTCGCCAGCTGAAACACGAGCAATTTCACCATCAACACTCATATAGCCAGAGCCGCTGATGAAGTAATAAATTTCTGCAGCATCGTGCGTGTGACCTCGTTCTGGCGCATCTGCCCCCACAGGAATTTCTGCGATGCCAGCAGTGAGTTGATTACTTTCAGTGCGGTCGCCACTCACCAGGGTCCACCACTCCACCGCAGGCGCGCTCCAGCTTTCCGTTGGGCAATCAGCTATACGACGAACGAGGGGCGGCACGAATGCAAACTAGTGCGCACAGCCCCAAGGTTCTAGTCGGCAGGCCACACGTCGGCTGTAGACAACAATTGGTCACGAAAATCTGGGTGACTAATGCGGGCAAGTTCATGTGAGCGTTCAGCAATAGAAAGCCCCGACAACTCTGCCGCACCGAATTCTGTAATTACTACATCTACTTGATGGCGTGGCGTGGTGACTACAGAACCTTCGGGCAGGCGCCCCAAGATGCGCGACACCGTTTCACCTTTCACCACAGTTGTTGATGGCATGCACACCAAACTGCGACCACCCACACTGAGCCCTGGCCCAGCAACAAAATCTTCATGCCCGCCAATACCGGAAAACTGTTTGCCGCCAATGGAGTCTGCAATGACCTGCCCCGAAAGGTCAACTGCCATTGCGCCATTAATGGCCACCATGTTGCGATTCTGCGCAATGATTTCCGGAGAGTTCACCACGTCAACTGGCAAGAAGCGCACATCATTGTTGTTGTGCAACCACGTGTATAAGTCGGGAGTCCCCGCTGCAAAAGTAGTGACCGAGAATCCATCGAACTCAGTTCCCTTTTTATTCGTTACTTTCCCCGACATGTGCAAACGCATCAAACCCGACGTAAACATTTCTGAGTGAATTCCGTAGTCACCGCCAGAACCTGAAGCAAGCTGCGTTGCTATGTGGTTAGGAACACCACCAATGCCCGTTTGCAACGTGCATCCATCGTGAATGTATTGCATCGCAATTTCCGCTATTTTCATTTCTGCTTCAGACGGAACAACATCGGCCAAATTGAGTGGTTCACGATCTGACTCCACCAAATAGTTGATGTTGTCTACATGCACGCGGTGGGCATATTTTCCGCCACGTTTATCGGCACCAAAAGTACGTGGAAAGTTCGGGCTCACTTCCACAATGAGCACTCGCTCTGGATCGGCAATTACCCTTTCTATTTCATCGGTTGTTGCTCCTGCATGGAGCGACAAACTCACCCACCCATCAACCGGCATTGCGCCCGCAACGGCAAGCACTCGGGGTTTTTTGCGCGCTAGTACAGGAGCAAAGCGGCGAAAGTCAGCAGGCACAAAATCGACATCGGCGCCGCTGTCGCGTAGAAACCGCTCGGCAGGCCCAAAAAACCCACTTTGTAGATGCACCGTTGGTTGCATGAAAAGTGCGAACAGGTCGGGAAGCAAAGCTCCTGATACCCGCAGGTCAACAAAGTCAGTACGTTCACCCAAAGCATGCAAAAAGGCTCCGGGCACACCCGGCCCTAGTGGCACCGCAAGAGTATCGGTGGGTCGAATTGCCTGAACTGCTTGTTCCATGGGAACCGTTGAGGTAGTCATCGCGCTCTCCTTTTACTCACCCTATATAAAGGTCGAATTATTCCACCGCCGGCCCGACTACCCAATGGGCCTATTTCCATCTAGAGTAAAACAATGTTCAGTTCTAAAGATGCCTCTTCACCTCGGCGACTCACCTTACGTATGGCATCGCTTCTCCTTGCAGGAGCCACCCTTACTGGGGGTATCACCAGTTGCGGCAACGAAGAAAGTGGTGACGTACGCAACGCGACGATCGCAACAGGCACCGCGTGTAAAAGTGCAGGCGAAGCAAAGACCATGTCGGGCGCGCCATATATTTGCACCACCACTGAAGCCGGCAAAGTCTGGTATCCCATCTCCAAGCAACAAACCTGGATCTGCGTGAAACTCGGTGCAACACGTTTCATGCTCGAAGGCGTTTTGGCCGTATGCGGCAAGGTGAAAAGCGTCCGCCGTTGGTACACCACGTTGCCAGTTGATCTCACCATCAAAGGCAAAGTTCTTCCCACTTCTGACCCCGCAGCATTAGAACTTGCAGGAGAATCATACGTAATCGTGAAAAAAGCAACGGTTGCCGACCCAGAAAATACCGTTGTTGTTACTCCATAAATTTGCACTAGCGTAAAGGTTCAGCAAGGCCATGGGGGATCTTGCGGGTAGCCAAGGGGGCCATCATGGCTGTTATTGACAATGTTTCTGCACAGGGAGTTCCACCACATTTACGTGGCAACGGAGCACCAGTTCAAGAAGAACTCACACTCACCGACCTCAAAGTCACCGGCAGTATTCCTGCACATCTCGATGGTCGTTATTTGCGCAATGGTGCGAACCCCATTACTGGAATGAGCGATCATCCATTTCTTGGCGACGGCATGATTCATGGTGTGCGTTTACGTGAAGGAAAAGCACAGTGGTATCGCAATCGTTACGTGCAAACCCCGTACATCACCGACCCATCACGCAACATTCTCGACATGGACACTGGTCTTGGTGACATGGCAATGTCAAAGGCCAACACGCACATCTTTGGTCACGCCGGAAAATTTCTTGCTCTTGAAGAAGGACACTTTCCTTACGAACTCGATGGCGACTTGAACACGGTTGGGCCAACGAACTACAACGGCAAACTCACCGGCTCCTTTACTGCTCACCCCAAGGTCTGCCCACTCACTGGCGAAATGCTTGCTTTTGGGTACTACTTTCTTGAGCCATACCTCACCTACTTGCGTGTTTCGCCAACTGGTGAAATGGTGCAAAACACTGTCATCACTGTGGGCGGGCCCACCATGATGCACGACTTCAATGTCACCGAAAACTACGTCATTTTCATGGACCTTCCGGCAGTGTTCGACCTTGACATGGCAATGCGCGGCGAGCTCCCTATTCACTGGGACGACAACTACCCCGCACGTCTTGGTGTGATGCCACGCAATGGTGCCGATGCCGATGTGAAATGGTTCGACATCAACCCTTGCTACGTCTTTCACCCCATGAACTCGTATGAAGAAGGCGACAACATCGTCATCGACGTTGCCCGCTTCTCACACATTTGGCGCGATAGCGCTATGGATTTCCCACCACCAGTTCTGTGGCGTTGGGTCATCAACACCAAAACAGGCAAAGTGTCTGAAGAACAAGTCGACGATCGCCCTGGTGAGTTCCCACGCGTTGCCGATTCCGTGATTGGTCGCAAGCATCGCTTCGGTTATGAAATGTCTGCACCAGAGCTTGGTGGTTCTGATTCGCCCCTTGAAGATCCGGGTGCAATTATCAAATACGACCGCGTCACTGGTGCTCGCACATCAATTGAACTCGGCAAAGGTCGCTCACCTGGTGAAGCAGTATTCGTACCAGCAGAGGACCCTTCGTCAGAAGACGATGGCTATCTCATGACCTACGTATTCGACAAGGCAAAGAACACTTCTGACTTTGTTATTTTCGATGCACAGACCATGAGCCAAGAGCCAATTGCAAGCGTGCATTTGCCACGCGTGCCATTTGGTTTCCATGGCAACTGGGTTGACGCAAGCGTCGCCAACTAAAGGCTACGCAAAGCCAAACACATGGCCCGCCGACAAATCATCGGCAGCACTAAATGCACGTCGTACAAGTGAGTCCATCAGTGCTGCGCCGCGTTCATTTGCGGGGTCAAAAGTGAGGATGCTGGCACCAAATGAAGTGCAATAAAAGAGCACACCCTCGGTGAGTCCGCGCACAATTTTGTCAACATTTGCCCACTCCTTTGGCACACCACCCTGTAGCAGACCATCTACATAGCGTTGAATCAACTCATCTTGCATCTCACGGCGCATGTCGGTCGGCAAATTTGTTCCAATGAAGTACACCAAATCTGTTGTACTCGGCGCACGCATTGCCATCTGCCAGTCGATGAGACCAAATGTTCCATCGGCACCAAAGAACATATTGTCGAGTCGATAATCACCGTGACACAAAGTGACAGGCCACGTTGAGTACGACCCAATCCACTGTGTAATACGCGGTGCGAATTCTTCACACCACCGCAAAACACGAGGTGGCAATGTACTTTCATAACGCTCTAAAAATATTGGCCAACCAATAGCAAACATCTCGCCGACCGTTGCTGTCATTGGGTCAGAGATATCAGGCATCCATGTGAGTTCATGAACTTCTGATGTATTGAACCAGGCACTGTGGAGACGCGCTGCAGCATCGACTGCATCACGTGCTTGTTGTGCAGTGGGGCCAAGTACTTGGTCACCAGACTGTGCTGGCGACATGTCTTCCAGAATTAAGACATATGGATTCGTACTTGAATAAAAACACTGTGGAATGCGCATTGCAGTAACACGTGAAGCAACTTCTGTGTAGAAACGATGTTCGCGTTCCCACACGCCCATCATTTCGCCCATCATGAGCCCACCTGGGTCTGTGGTCGGCAACTTCACAATGAGCGTTTCAGGTAAATGTGCGGCCGAAATATGAACACGTGACAGTTGTCCTAAAAACCCGACACCTGCTCCCACGGGTTCACTGCGAATCAGTCTGACTTCGCCTCCCAAAACAGAACTTAGCCACTCGCTAGAGACGTCGCTCGTTGAAATTGGTGTTGTCATATTTTGCCCCCCGACTCAATATGTGTAAAAAAGTGTGAGAACCCCTTACGTCAGCAAGAATACTCCTGTGAGTAGCATCGTCGTTTCAGAGTTGGCCTATGCCCCACCAGGGGCCGATCAGTTGTTTTTCGACGTCAGCTTTGGAGTTGCACCTGGTGAGCATGCAGCCATCGTGGGCGCTAACGGCGTAGGGAAAAGCACCATATTGCGCATCTTGTCGCAGGTCATTGAGTCCGACGACGGCGAGTACACGGTGAATGGCACCATGCTCACCATGACCCAAGAAGTGGGCATGTCGAACCCCAACGACACCTTGCGAGAGATGCTTGTTGAAGTTGCTCCAAAGCATTTGCGCACTGCGGGTCGTGCACTCATTGCTGCAGAAAAAGCACTAGCCGACGGCACCGACGACGGCATGGGTTACGCCACAGCGCTGGGCGACTGGGGCGACCTGGGCGGATACGAATTGGAGTCTGACTGGCAAGCAGCTGCGCAGCGCAGTGTGAAAACCCCTGTTGACGATTTCTCGCGACGCTTGGTGTCAGAACTTTCCGGCGGTGAACGTAAGCGTTTAGTGCTCGACCTACTTCTCACTTCTGGTGCCGATGTACTTCTTCTTGACGAGCCCGACAACTACCTCGACATACCCACACGCGGCTGGCTTGAAGAGGAAATTAAAAAATGTCGATCCACCATTCTCATGGTGAGCCACGACCGCACACTTTTAGAACGTGTTGCCACGAAAATTATTGTTATTGAAGGGTCCGGATGTTGGAGCCATGGGGGTTCGTACGTCACGTTCCCCGATGCGCGCGCCAAGCGACAAGAACTACTTGGTGACGACCTCAAGCGCTGGAACGATGAAGAGCGTCGACTCTTTCATCACATGAAAATAATGAAACAGCGCGCCGCTCAAAACTTTAAGAATGCAACAAAGGCAAACGGGGCCGAAACACGATGGGAAAAGTTTGTTGCCGCTGGCCCACCACCGCCACCCGTACCCGACCAACACATTCACGTTCGCTTTCGTGGCGCCGACTCTGCCCGTCGTGTAGTGAAGTTTGAAGATGTGTCTATAGGCAATCTCTTTCTTCCATTCTCTGAAGAAGTGCATTTTGGTGAGCGCGTTGGGCTCATTGGCCCCAATGGAACAGGAAAAACCCACTTACTCAACGCATTGTTTGGCAAAGAAGAAGACTTGAGCGGAACCATCACATTTGGCCCGCGCACTTCGGTCGGGATGTTTACTCAAATTAACGACCGCCCAGAGTTTCGTGGTCGCACGTGTATCGACATTGTTCGCGACAAACTCGTTGAAGAAGAAAAGTCAATGCGTGCGCTAGCTCGCTATGGACTACGCAACAATGCTCGCCAAGAATTTCAAACATTGTCTGGTGGGCAAAAAGCACGCTTAGAAATTTTGTCGCTTGAACTAGCGGGTCACAATGTGTTGTTGCTTGACGAACCCACCGACAACCTCGACATTGAATCGTCAGAAGCACTTGAACGAGCGCTCGACGGGTTTGAAGGAACGGTTATTGCCGTGAGCCACGACCGTACTTTCCTTGCACAGTTCGACCGTTTCATCATGATTACCGACGATGGCGCAGTGTATGCATTACCCGACTATGACGTTGCAATGACTGGCTTAGCCGCACCCGAGCAACTTGCTCAGGTGCGATTAGCAAAACCTCTTACTGCGTAAAACTACGACCAGGCACTACCGCTGCGAGTAAACACAGCGGCTTTGCCTGCACCTTGGCCAGGCCCACCAGCAGCAAGCGTGTTGCCATCGGTAGAAAGTGAAACCGACCAACCGAAGTTGCCACTAGCAGCACCATTGTCGAGCGTGATGACTTGTTGTTCTTTCCAAGCAGACCCGGTGCGAGCAAAGACCGACACAGAACCTTGGTCGACATTCGCATTCACATCGTCACTAATGGCACCAACAGCAAGCGTGCTGCCATCGGCAGATAATGCAACGGCGTAGCCAAAGAGATCGCCAGCAGTTCCACCAGAAATATTCAATGTTTTCTGCAATGCCCACGCACCGCCACTACGAGCAAATACGGAAACTGCACCTTCATCTTTATTGCCATTCACATCGGCATACACCGCTCCAATAGCAAGCGTGTTGCCATCGGCCGACAATGCCACTGAATAGCCAAACCAATCTTCTGCGCTGCCATTTTCAGCAACGAGAACTTTTTCT
>CAIOHI010000164.1 GCA_903858075.1 uncultured Actinomycetes bacterium | reverse complement strand
CATGTGCGTTGGTCAAGTCAGTTCCATGGCTTTGTTTCACTCGCCGAATTTCTTGACGATGGCAAAGCAGCGTTAGCAGCTTCGGCGGCAGCATTACGCAGTGCGTTTACTCCTGCACTCCAATAGAGCACAGCTCGCGCGCCCGCGTAAAAATATTGTCGAACATCGGCTCGGTGAGTTTTCCTGTAAAGGTATTTTGCTGGCTGGGGTGAAACGAACAGAGCAAGGTCCACTTGCCGTGTTGCACTTCAACACCATGGCCAAATTTTGGACGCGGACGAATGTGCAAAAATTCTGTTGCAGCCTGATACGCGAACGCACCTAGGCATACCAACACATGTGCATTTTCTAATGCAGCAAACTCGCGCTCCAAAAATGGCCTGCACGTCACGCGCTCATCGGGTGTAGGGGCATTTGCAGGCGGCGCGCACTTCACTGCGGCAGTGACCCATGCGTTGCTGAGTTGCAAACCATCGTCAATGTGCTGCGATGTTGGTTGATTCGCAAAACCTGCTTTGTGCATCGCGCGATACAACCAGTCGCCACTTTTATCGCCAGTAAAAACACGACCGGTTCTGTTTGCGCCATGCGCCGCCGGAGCAAGTCCGAGCACCAGTAGCTGTGCTTGCCCATCGCCAAAGCCCGGCACGCCGCGGCCCCAATACGTGTCGTCGCGATACATGGCTCGTTTTTCACGTGCAACGTCTTCACGCCATTCAACAAGCCGAGGACAGGCGCGGCACAGCGCAACATCACGGCACACGGCGTCGAGTGGCGAGAGTTTTCGGGCGCCCATATGTACACAGTAGAGGCAGAACCGATAAGTTCGCAGTTGCTATGGCGTCAAAAAAAGCTCCCCCTCATCAGAAACCCACTACTTTGCTCCTCGTGCGTCACGGGCAAACTCCTACTACTGGGCAGTCGCTACCCGGCCGTGCTCCAGGTCTTCACCTCAGCGAGACCGGACTCAAGCAAGCTGCCGAAGTCGCCGAGCGTCTTGCTTCATTTCCCAAAATTGATGCGATTTACGCCTCACCTCTTGAACGCACGCGTGAAACTGCTGCACCACTTGCCAAACAACGCAAGCAGAAAGTCATTATTGACAAGGGACTCATTGAGTGCGATTTTGGTAAATGGACAGGCGCAAAATTGAGCGACCTCATGAAACTTCCTGAATGGAAAACTGTGCAAAGTGCACCAAGTACTTTTCGCTTTCCTAACGGTGAAAGTTTTACGGAAATGCAAGTGCGCATTTCTACCGCGCTCGACAATATTCGCTTGCGTCACCCAGGTGGCGTCGTGGTGTGTTTTTCTCATGCCGACCCTATTAAGGCAGCACTTGCTCACGCCATGGGCACGCACCTCGACCTCTTTCAACGCATTGTTGTGAGCACGTGTTCTATCAGTGCACTTGCTTACGGAGGCGGGGCACCCATTGTTCTCACCGTTAACTCCACTGGCGGGTCACTTTCAGAGTTGGCCCCATCATGACCACCTATCGCGACTTCGACGCACCCGATGCGTTCACCACCACTGCCGTCGGCCGCCCTGGTGAACGCACGTTTCTCATTCAGGTGCGCGGCGAAGGTGAAACCATCACAGTGAAATGTGAGAAGTCTCAAGTTGCAGCAATTGCGCATTACGTACGCGAACTTCTTGCCGATCTTCCCGACAGCAAAGAAGCACCGCTTCCCGAGGCACTCAGTGTCTCACCGAACCCCAACGTGGCATTTGTTGTTGGGCCAATTGGTGTTGCTTACGACCGCGAACTCGACCGCATCGTTATTCACCTCGATGAAATGGTTGACCTCGACGAAGAGGGCGAGCCGCTTGAAGATGTCGTAGCAAGTCGTATTCGTGGCTTTCTCACCCGCGCCCAAGCACTCGCGTTTTGCGATCATGCCGACGACGTTGTTGGTGCGGGGCGACCCAATTGCCGCTGGTGCGGACT
>CAIOHI010000163.1 GCA_903858075.1 uncultured Actinomycetes bacterium | reverse complement strand
TGAAAACTGCTCAGTGGTCAAGTGAGACCTCGCAGTGGACTGTTCATGCTGAGCGAGTGGGTACTGGTGACGTTGTCACATTTACTTGCGGCTTTTTGTTTATGTGCTCTGGCTATTACCGGTACAGCGAGGGCTTTACTCCTGAATTCGCAGGAAGAGAGCGCTTTCAAGGCCAAATCATTCATCCGCAAAAATGGACGAGTGATGTTGACTATTCAGGCAAGCGTGTAGTTGTCGTTGGCTCGGGCGCAACAGCAATCACCTTGGTGCCTGCAATGGCGAAAGATGCAGAACACGTCACCATGTTGCAACGCTCGCCAACATATATTGCAGCCCGCCCCGACGTGGATGCATTTGCGAATAAGATGCGGAAGTATCTTCCAGCAAAAATCGCCTATGCAATCACGCGACTCAAAAACACGAAGTATCAACAGTTGGTGTATTCGCGTTCTCGTACGCATCCCGACAAAGTAAAAGAGATTTTGCTCAAAGGAGTGCGTGAGCAACTAGGCCCCGACTACGACATAGAAAAAGATTTCACCCCTTCATATAACCCATGGGACCAACGTTTGTGTTTAGCTCCAAACGGCGATTTATTTCAGGCAATGCGCGAAGGTAAGGCATCGGTCGTGACCGACACCATTGACACCTTCGATGAAACCGGAATTCTCCTGTCGTCTGGGCAGCATCTCGATGCCGATGTCATTGTGACGGCGACGGGTTTGCAGTTAGTCACGTTGGGCGAAGTGCAATTTGAAGTCGATGGTAAGCCAATCAATTTTGCCGATACGTGGACCTATAAGGGTGTGGCATATTCGGGAGTACCCAATTTGGCGTCATCGTTTGGGTATATCAATGCTTCATGGACCCTGCGTTCAGATCTCACCTGCGAGTACGTATGCCGGTTGCTCAACCACATGGCGAAAACGGGCACAACGCAGTGCACGCCGCAGTTGCGTGACGAAGACCTCAACATGCCAGAACGGCCATGGATCGACTCCTTTAGCGCTGGCTATATGAGCCGCGTCATGCACATGTTTCCGCGGCAGGGGAATCATGCCCCGTGGGTCAACCCGCAGAACTTCGCCCGAGATAAGAAAATGTTCAGGCGAGCTCCGCTTGACGATGGGGCAATGCAGTTCACGAAAGCTCCAGTGAAACAGAAATAACAATGAGTGTACGCATTACGTTCATTGGAGCGGGAAGCACCGTGTTTGCAAGAAACCTGATGGGTGACATTTTGAGTTTCCCTGAACTCTCAGATGCCACCATTGTTCTGCACGATATTGATGAAGAGCGTCTGGCTGTATCTGAAGCAGTCGGTAGAAAAATAGTTGCAACTCTTGGTGCGAGAGCAAAAATAGAATCAACAACAGATCGCCTCGTTGCCCTCAATCAGGCAAACTATGTCATCACCATGTTTCAAGTGGGTGGCTATGAACCATCTACTGTCATCGATTTCGAGATACCGCAAAAATTTGGTTTACAGCAAACGATTGCCGACACCTTGGGAATTGGCGGCATTATGCGGGGTTTGCGCACCATTCCTGTGCTCCTAGATATCTGTCGCGATATGGAAAGAGTGTGTCCAGATGCATTGCTCTTGAACTACGTCAACCCACTGTCAATATTGTGTTGGGCCGTCTCG
>CAIOHI010000162.1 GCA_903858075.1 uncultured Actinomycetes bacterium | reverse complement strand
GCCACTTGTGCAGCAGTTGCCCCGTTGTCACTTTCGCGAACGTAGAGATACACCGCACGTCGAGTGGGGTCACCAAAAGCTGATGTGATAGCGCTCACGGTGGCTGTGAAAGAGCCAGGTGACATTTGTTGCTCTCGATTCATGCGCTCACTCATTACCTGATTACTCTACAGGAGGTATTGTACCTATGGCGATAGTGCTAATTACCGCGCAGATCTCTTATCCACCTTCTCGTATTGGACGTCACCCTTATGCCTATTGCAGTTGAGCAAGTCATTGAAGCCCTTCGCCCTGTGCAAGACCCAGAACTTCATCGTTCCATTGTCGACCTCGGCATGGTGCGCGACGTGGAAGTGTCGGCCGCAGGCGTAGTAACTCTGACCGTTGTGCTCACCATTGCTGGGTGCCCACTGCGCAATGAAATTACTAATCGCGTGAATGGCGCACTTCGTGCCGATCCATCAGTGAGCGATGTGAATCTCACCTTTGGAGTAATGACCGATGCAGAGCGCGAAAACGTGCGTCGCATTGTTCATGGCGATGCAGGTTCTTCTGCTGGTTCACAAACTGCGCACGGGCATGCCGAAGGCCGCAGTATTCCTTTCGCGCAACCTGGTTCAAAAACGCGACCTCTTCTCATTTCCTCAGGAAAAGGCGGCGTAGGAAAAAGCAGTGTTACTACCAACTTGGCAGTTGCACTTGCGGCGCGAGGTCACTCTGTAGGAATTGTTGACGCCGACATTTATGGTTTTTCTATTCCCCGCATGTTGGGTGCAGATCGTGACCCAGTTGCGATCGATCAAATGCTCCTTCCACCAGAAGCTTGGGGCGTGCGTTGTATTTCGATTGGATACTTTGTTCCCGATGGTCAAGCAGTTGTTTGGCGTGGGCCAATGTTGCACAAGGCACTTGAACAATTCCTCACCGATGTGTACTGGGACGAACCAGACTTCTTGCTTGTCGACATGCCGCCAGGTACGGGCGACATTGCGCTGAGTCTCAGCCAATATTTGCCACGTGCCGAAGTGTACGTAGTAACTACTCCGCAACCGGCAGCACAAAAAGTTGCACGATTGTCGGCCGCAATGGCAGAAAAAGTGAATCTCACCGTTCGTGGAGTCATTGAAAACATGTCATGGTTCACCGGCGATGATGGCAAGAAGTATGAGATTTTTGGCTCAGGTGGCGGCCAAGAGCTTGCTGATGAGTTGAATGTGCCGCTTTTAGGGCAAATTCCTCTGCTGAATGCATTGCGTGAAGGTGGAGACGATGGACACCCCATTACTGCTGTTGACCCAACAAGTGAAACCGCAATGATTTTCCACCAGATGGCCGAGCGTATTGCCACTGAATTAAAACCGAAGAAGATCTTTAGCTCTGCCCTCAAGATCTCGTAAGGTTCAACCATGGACATTCGAATCGGAGTTACCCAAAGCCCTCGTGAAATCACTCTTGAGGTGGAAGACGATGCTGCGGCGCGAAAAAAAATCAAAGCCGCAGTTGATGCCGCAATTTCGGGAGCAACAGATGTTCTGTGGCTGACCGATAAAAAAGGGCGCGAAGTAGCAGTGCCTGGTGCAAAAATTGCTTACGTCGAATTTGGAAGTCCGGAAAGCGATAAGCGCATGGGCTTCGGCGGCTAAAGCCACAGTGCCATGGCAACTCTCGGTGACCTAGCACGACAAAATACGCTTCTTGAAAAAGAAGACATCATTCATTTGCAAAACCTCATCTCTGAGTGGGGAATGCTTGCTGATTTTTGTTTTGCCGACTTGCTCTTGTACCTGCCGTCAAGTGATGGCAAGTGGATTGTTGGCGCACATGTGCGCGCAGCTACTGGGCAAACTTTGTATATTGCCGACCGTGTTGCAACATGGGCGGCACAAGACGAAGAGATGCTGCTGGCACAGGCGTACACAACTGGTGAATGGACCGAAGGCGAAATTCCCATTGAAGATGGTGCTCAACAAGCGCGCATGTTTGCTATTCCGGTTCGTTTCAACGGACACCCGATAGCCGTACTTAGTCGCGAATGGTCTACTCGCAGTAGTCGTCAGCCAGGTGAACTTGAGCGCACGTATCTTGAGATATTCGACCGTTTTTCACTCATGATCAAAGAAGGTCTTTTCCCGTTTCCAGGTAAAGCAGCCGACTCAAGTGTTGCCCCTCGCGTTGGCGACGGTGTGTTGGTCATAGATGAAGCAGCTCGTGTACGTTACGCATCACCAAACGCAGTGTCGGCGTTGCACAGGGTGGGCATTGGTGCAAACAGTGTGGGGCAAACGCTGGCAGAGCTCGGTTTCACCGACAGTGCAGTAAGGCAGGCATTTGAGCGCCACGAACCAGTGGTAGAAGAATTCGATCAAACTTCAGAAGTCACATTGCTCGCGCGTTGTATGCCACTTCTCAATGTGAACCAAGAAGATGGGTCACGCAATGCAACCGGAGCAGTGCTCTTGTTGCGCGACGTTTCTGAACTACGTCGTCGTGATCGTTTGATTTTGTCGAAAGATGCAACCATTCGAGAAATTCACCACCGCGTGAAAAATAACCTGCAAACCATTTCGTCGCTATTACGTTTGCAAGCCCGCAGGTTGGACGAGGGTGAAGCAAAGTCGGCAGTTAATGAATCAGTGCGTCGTATTCGCACCATTGCCCTTGTTCACGAAACCTTGTCGCGCGAACCAGGTGAAGATGTTGCATTCATTGAAATTGTTCGGCCGTTACTGCGACTCGTGGAAGAAAGTTTGCAATCACCCGATCGACCTATTCGATTTGTGGTGCATGGTGATGGTGGGCGTTTGCCAGCAACTATTGCAACACCGCTTTCGGTAGTGCTGACCGAACTTTTGCAAAATGCAGTTGACCATGGCTTTAAAGAGAGCAACTCGCATCGTGGCGGAAATGTTTCGGTGCATTTGTCACAAGAAGTTGAAGTGTCTCCTCAAGGAGAAGAAAGTACTCGTCTCAGTGTGCGAGTGCTCGACGACGGAGCAGGTCTTGACCCCAATTTCGATATCAGCCAGGCAACCGGTTTGGGTTTATCGATTGTTCGAACATTGGTGAGCACCGAATTAGGTGGCACTATCGACATGCGGTCGGCTGTCGCAGCAGACTACGAAGAAGCAGATGTGGAGTTG
This sequence comes from uncultured Actinomycetes bacterium, assembly GCA_903858075.1. GTDB lineage: Bacteria > Actinomycetota > Acidimicrobiia > Acidimicrobiales > Ilumatobacteraceae > F1-20-MAGs119. Next base: position 224 of record CAIOHI010000162.1, on the reverse strand, counting down.
CCGACCAACTCCATGGGAACACTGATTGAACTTGTAGTTCCTATTGTGGCTGTTTAGCCAGCAATGCTGGAGCGATGACGAGCAGCTATTTGTCGGCGAATTGCACGACGCTCATCTTCTGAAGTTCCGCCCCATACACCAGAGTCTTGGTTGGTATCGATGGCGAACTGCAAGCACTCAACCTTGACGGTGCATTGGTCGCAGGTTTCTTTTGCCTTGCTGAG
>CAIOHI010000161.1 GCA_903858075.1 uncultured Actinomycetes bacterium | reverse complement strand
GGAGCGTTACCAAGTAAGGCGCTGAAAAAGCAGTTAGCCGATGATGGAGCAATCAGCAAAGAAGAGGGACGCGCTTTTTACGTAGGAGACAATGTTCAATTTGCTATTGGTCAAGGGCTTTTATCGGCAACACCCATTCAGCTAGCTGTTGCTTACTCTGCACTCGCCAATGGCGGGTCAGTTGTTACTCCGCACGTGGTGAAGGCAATTCTTGTGCCCGGAACGCCAGATGGTGACTCTGGCTACATAGATGTCTCACAAATGGTTGTAGAGAAAGACTTTTCACAAGGTCGTGTACAGCGCGAGATTGACATGAAAAAAGAAGATCGCGATGCAATTGTCAAAGGTCTCACAAGAGTTATTGACGGTAAGGGGGTCGATTACGGCTACTACCACAAGGCAACAGGAGAAAATCTTTTTAAAAACTATGCACGCAAGGCTCTGCCCCTTGCAGGAAAGACCGGTACAGCACAAGGCTTCGGTAACTATCCGTGGAATGACTCGTCGGCATTTGCCGCCTTTAGCCTCGACCCTCAGCAGCCCTATACCGCAGTGGCATATTTAGAAAAATCTGGTTACGGGTCGCAGGCTGCTGCGCCAGTAGTGAAGTGCATATTCTCTGCTCTTGCTGGGCAAACAAAGCCGAGCCCCGTGGTGCCAAGTGACCCCATCGATCTCAATGCCACTGCAGTTTCGCCTATCCAATTTCTCGCAAACCCGTTATGTCTCAGCGGGTTTGGTGGCAGCGTGCGCGATTAATGGGTATTTTCGACAACTTGCAACTTGGCGGCCCCACCTCGCTGAGCGGAGGAAGCACCTCGACGGTGAGAAACCTGCGGCGCAGCATGGCCGACCCGGCTCGCAACGTCGACTGGATATTGATGTTTGCAACGGTTGGTCTCTCAATCATTGGGGCAATTGCTGTGTACTCGTGTACGCGACCGAGGCTTCTTGCCCAAGGCCTTGACCCGTATTATTTTTTGCAGCGACAAATTATCTATCTCATTGTTGCGGCAGTTGCCATGGTTGTCCTCATGGCTACCGACTACGAGTGGTTGCGAGGGCGCAGCGAGTTTCTTTTCGGCGCGTCACTGATTGCACTCATTTTGGTTCTCGTTGCGGGTTCGGTCAGTGGCGGCGCACGCTTGTCTTTCGACTTCGGGTTCGCGTCGTTTCAACCTGCAGAGTTCACGAAGTTCACATTGCTCTTGCTCCTTGCCACATATTTGGCCGAGGAAGAAGTGGCGGAGGTCAGCTATCAGAGGTTCATTACGACTCTTCTCATTTTGGGGGCAGCAGTCGGGCTCATCTTGTTGCAGCCCGACCTTGGTTCGGCATCGGTGCTCATTGCCTGTGCCATGGGGTTGTTGCTTATTGCCGGTGCCAAATGGAAATACATAGCGTCCATCACATTGCTTGCCACGGTGTCGGCCACAGCGGTTGTAGTGAGCGGGGTCATTAAGACTTATCAAATCAAGCGCATTGAGGCCTTTTTAAATCAGAACTCCACTGAAGAAAAATTGAAATCAGTGGTGTTGCAGGTGCGGTTCGCCAAAAGAGCGGTGTCAACAGGGGGAATCACGGGGAAGGGCTTCTTGAAAGGGCCCCTCACCAACGGTGGGTTTATTCCCGTACAGTCCACCGACTTCATCTTTTCGGCCATTGGCGAGCAATTTGGAATGATTGGGGCAGGTCTGACCATCGTGCTCATTGCGCTTTTGCTCTGGAGAATTTGGAGAATTGGACGCCTGGCGCGAACCCGTTTGGGTCAATTCATAGCAATTGGTGCTTTCACCATGATTTTGTGGCAAAGTTTCCAAAATATTGGCATGACCATCGGAATTATGCCTGTTTCTGGGCTTCCATTGCCGTTTGTGTCGTATGGGGGGTCGCATTTGGTTGCTTTTGCGATGATTATTGGGCTCGTACAAAGTGTTCACATGCGACGGCTGCGATAGCAGGTAGTCTCGTACCCGTGCGGTAATAGCCGCTCGCTGCGACCCTCTTGTCCGAGCTCTGTTCGACACTGGTGGGGGGCGCGCGATACACAGAATCGAGACATCATGAATGAATTTTCGCAAGGGGAGCCCTCTCCTTCTTCGCCTTCGACAGGCGCAAGTGAGAGCAGTTCGAGTGCGGCACAGCGCCGTCGACGTGGTTCACGGGGTGGCCGTAATCGCAATCGCAGTGCCTCTGGTGCTGCGAACCCGAACAGCCCGCAAGGTGAAGGCGCACCCGATACGGGAAGTGTTGACCCACAGCGCCGTCCACAAATAGGCGACACACGCCCAGCACCTCGTGCTGCCACAGCGGCGGCGAGTACTCAAGGGCCCTCAGGTGAGGCGAAGAAGCCCGAAGGAAAATCGGGCAACAACAAGCGCCGCCGGGGCGGTCGCGGTCGTTCAGGGGCGTCGGGGGCAAGTCGCGTGCGCGAAGC
>CAIOHI010000160.1 GCA_903858075.1 uncultured Actinomycetes bacterium | reverse complement strand
CTCCGTGCTATCGAGACCTAAATAAGCAAATGTTTTAAGCCAGTCGATGAATTCGGCACCAAGACCATATTTAAAAGTCACGCGGTTGCAGTCAACTTCACGTGGAACAAGAATTACTTCTTCGTGCTCAACGTTCACGCATTCAATGGGCCCAATACCTGCCGGAAAGTGAAACACCTCTGGCTCACTAAAGCAATCGGTTGTATACAAGCCACGCGTGGAGTCCCACACAATAGGTGGATTCAAACATTCTTCAATAGTGGTCCAAATAGAAAATGTAGGTGCAAAATCTAAACCATCAATAGACAAGTTGGAACCGTCACGCACACCAATTTCATCAATGGTGTCGAATAAGTGATCGGCTGCGTAACGCGCAAAAATATCACTGAGACCGGGCTCTACACCCATTCCCACCAATGCCAGAATGCCGCGCTCGCGCCACTTTTCGTCGGAGGCAATTTGATTTTCGCCGAGTGGGGTTCCCACTTCTTCATATGGGTTAGTGGGGTGCGGCGTGCTTAAGTTCATTGCCATGTCGATGTAGCTACAACCAGCCGTATACGCCGCATTGAAAATTGGGTCGTTCAAACGTGGGTCACAAGCATTAATAACAATGTCTGCGTTCACGCGTTGGATGAGAGCAACAAGGTCTGCTTCATTACGAGCATCAACCTGTTCGGCTACGAATCTTCCGGGCTCGTCGAGTTCAGCAATGGCCTCTTCTGCACGGGCCTTCGTGATGTCGGCCAATACGAAAGACGTAAAGAACGACCTGGTCTCGGCGATAGAAGCCATTGAGGCTCCTACACCTCCTGCTCCCACTACGAGGATATTCATAAGTCACCATCTGTAAGTCTCGATTACCTTCAACATGACACTTACAGCACATTGAAGCGACACGCTGGTGCGCATCTATTTCGTAGGGCAACCCTACCTCACGTCATTAGTTGACGTTCAGCAGATCAACAACAAAAACAAGGGTTTCGCCACCTTTAATGACTCCACCAGCACCCTGATTGCCATAGCCCAAATGTGCAGGAATGGTGAGCGAACGACGACCCCCCACTTTCATGCCTGCAACGCCTTGGTCCCAACCAGCAATTACTTGGCCTGCGCCAAGGCGAAACTCAAGTGCTTCGTTGCGATCCCAGCTTGCATCGAATTGCTTGCCGGTGCTCCATGCAACACCTACATAGTGCACTTCTACATTGGTGCCTTTGGTGGCTTCCTTGCCAGTACCCACAGTGAGGTCTTCAATGACGAGGTCAGCTGGTGGATTAGTTGTTGGAATGGAAACTGATGGCTTAGAGGACATGTCTCCAACTTATCTACTTCATGCGCCTGACGGCTACCGTTTCTTGAAAGTGCAGTAATTGCCCAATACAAAGGAACCACTATGGCCGGTCGTCTTGAAGGAAAAGTAGCAGTCATCACTGGTGGCGCACGTGGAATTGGGGCCGGGATGGTGGAGCGGTTTATTGCAGAGGGTGCACGTTGTGTCATATCTGATATTCAGCAAGAAGTGGGCGTCAATTTCACTGCTCAATTTGGAGACAAAGCAATCTTTATTCAGGCTGATGTTGCGAGCGAGAATGATGTGAAAGCAACAGTTGATGCAGCTGTTGCTCATTTTGGTCACATTGATTGCATGGTGAACAACGCAGGCATTCTTGGTGCTATCGGACCCATCGTTGATATTTCTGGTGATGAGTGGAGTCGCACCATTGGTGTTTTGCTGAATAGTGTTTTTTATGGAATTAAATATGCAGCTAAGGCAATGATTGTGAGTGGTAACGGTGGAAACATCATCAACACAACCAGCACAGCAGGCTTACGTGCCGGTCTCGGGCCACATGTGTACACCGCAGCAAAACATGGCGTAGTGGGTCTGACCCAAAGCACGGCAACCGAGCTAGGTCAATATGGAATTCGGGTCAATGCGATTGCTCCCGGCGGAACCGTCACCGATCTCACCTCCTGGCTGATGGCAGAAAATGCAAAAAGCGTTGCAGAAGGGAAAACTCCGCCGCGCAAAGGAAACCCCATGGGCCGACCCGGACAACCAATCGATATTGCAAATGCCGCCCTTTTTCTGGCATCAGACGAAGCAAGCTACGTCAATGGTCATGTACTAGTGGTCGACGGCGCAGGTGAAGTCATTGGCGACCGTAACCACCGATTTGTAGAACTCGGTTCCCAAATAGTTCAAGAAGCTGGACGTAAAGGCTTATAGCAATGACATCAACACATGAAGATTTCCATGCCATTGTCAACGTAGCTATTGCTTACACGTGGGCACTTGATACAAAAAACTTTGGCGCGCTCCAAGATGTGTTTGCCAACAATGCAACGGGCTTGTTGAATGGCACTCAATGTGATTCTCGTGATGCAATTATTGCGCGCATTTCCGGCTCACTTCTGCGCCTCGATTTTACTCAACACCTTGTAGGCAATCATCAAGTTGTGATCAATGGCGACACAGCTACTCATCGTTGCCAATTACACGCCCAGCATGTGAAAACTGGTACCGAGGGCGGCGACAACTTCATTATTGGTGGCTACTACGACGATGTTTTTGTTCGCACTACCGATGGTTGGCGTATTCAACATCGCATCATGCAGCCCACCTGGAGATCAGATAACGCAAACGTTGTAAAGAGATAATGTAGTGCCAAACAAAAGCCACATAGGTAAATCTGCTCTCGTTACAGGCGCTACCTCAGGAATAGGTCAAGCCACTGCATACGCGCTTGCAGATGCTGGCGCACATGTACTTGTTGTTGGTCGCCGACGTGAACTTGGAGAGCAGGTGGTGAGCAAAATTCAAGAAGCCGGCGGTACTGCATCTTTTTATGCTGCCGACATGCGTTCAACTAGCGATATCAACTCCATGGTCGAAACTGCTGTGTCTCTGTTTGGCAAACTCGACATTGCGTTTAACAATGCCGGCATTTTTGATCGCATGAACGACTTTCATACATACAGCGACGATTCCTGGGACGACATGCTTACAGTTAATCTCACTGGTGTTTTTCGTTGCATGCGCGCCGAAATTACTGCGATGCTTACAACTGGTGGTGGGGTCATTATTAATAACGCTTCTACGGTAAGCCACCGCGGAAGTCATCGTGCCGGCCCAGCCTATGTAGCCGCTAAACACGGAGTATTGGGTCTCACGAAACAAGCGGCTATTCAATATGTACATCACAACATTCGTGTCAATGCGGTATCGCCTGGCCCCACAGAAACACCTGTTGCGGCGCCTCTCATTTCTCAAGGCCCAGAAGCAGTTGCAGCGGCTCTGTCGGCACTGAACCCCACAGGAAAATTCATTAGCCCGCAGGCAATTGCTCAGGCGGTTGTTTATTTGACGTCTGATGTCGCTTCCATGGTCAATGGTTCTGAAATCGTGCTCGATGGTGGGCAACTCGCGCTCCTCTGACCATTCCCCTCATGAACAATTAGGCGTACGATAAGAAATAGTAACTACTTGCCGAGGAGACCCAATGGCTGAAGTGAAAGCAACACCAACAATTGTGCATGGAGCAGCGCCCGTCGAGCCTCTCCCCATCACCCCAGAGCGCTACCTCTCACCTACTTATATGCAGCGCGAAGCCGACAACATGTGGCCGCGCATGTGGCTCTTTGCATGTTTGGAAAGAGACGTTGCAAACGTTGGTGACTTTTCCGTTTTCAACCTCGGCCGTGAGTCCATCATTATCTCACGTACCCAAGAAGGAAAAATCGCTGCCTTCTACAACGCATGCCAGCATCGCGGCGCAAAGGTAGCTACCGAAGATCGTGGATGCGTTGCAAAGTTTGTATGCCCTTACCATGGTTGGTCGTACCGACTCGACGGAAAGCTTGTAGTTGTTCCCGACAACAATCGCTTCTGTGGTGGAGTCGACCGTAACGAACGCTCTATGCAACAAGTGCAAGTAGACACCTTTGCCGGTCTTGTTTGGATCTGCATGGACAACAACGCAGCACCACTGCGCGAATACCTTGGCATGGTCGGCGACCGCGTCGCTCCCTTCCACGTGGAAAACATGACTCTGGTTGGCGACCAGACTGTACGACTCGACTGCAACTGGAAAGCCGTCTACGACAACTTTGGCGAGCTATACCACGTAGAACACATTCACCCACAACACGCCATGTTGTTCGATTGCCCAACAGCGCAAGTAGAACTTTTTGAAAATGGCCATACAGGCGTGAACATTATTGGTCATACCGTGAACTCGCGATTGCCTATTCCCGAGGAACCAAACTTCTATCAAATAGCACAGCTTGAAAAATATGGTGTTGACCCTGCTCTCTACAACGGTCGAAACCTCGATATTCGTCTCGATGTACAAAAGATGCGCCGCGAAAAAGGCCCCGAACTGGGCTTCGATTACAGCGAACTCAGTGACGAGCGTTTGTCCGATATTGAGCAATACAACTTGTTTCCTAACATGATGATCACTGCTCAGCCCGAATCGGCATTGGTAATGCGGGCGCGCCCGCACCCCACCGACCCCAACAAATGCTTCTGGGACAAGTACACGTTCAAGTTGGTACCCAACCCCGAAGTGGCAGCTCGCGCAGGCGTTGAATTTCGCCCATCAAACCCGAAAGATCTTTTGCCCATTCCACGACCTACACACGATGAGTTTGAACAAGATGACGTCATTGCTGGTCGCAAATCTATGGACATCACGGTTGACCAAGACGTACATCTCATTCGCGACATTCAGGCCGGTATGCACTCACGTGGTTTCACCAGCCAAATTCTCAGTGAAGAAGAAGCACGCATTCAGCACTACCACGATTGGCTCGACTACTTCATGGGTGAACGGTCGTAATGACCACAGCACCAACATGGCTCGGCCCTATTCGCCAAACAGCTTTTGTTGTTGCCGACATTGAAAAAGCGGCCCATGAGTGGGCCGCGATACAAGGTGTTGGCCCGTGGTTTTTATATCACGTTGAAGTAGAAGACACCTTGTATCGCGGTGAAAAGGTAACCATGCGCGCTCGCATGGGCCTCGCCCATACTGGTGGTCAGCAAATTGAACTCATCCAGCCCGATCTTTCGTTGCCCTCTATTTACCGTGAGTTCCTTGAAGCAGGAGGCACTGGCGTTCACCACGTGTGCTACTGGGCAAATATCGAACGCTCGCGCAAACACTTTGAAGGTCATGGTTCTGAAGTTGTTCAACACGGCATGACCGCCACAGGAAATGAATTTCTTTACTTGAGCGGAAACAACGGGCTTCCCTATTTTGAATTCGTTGACCCGAATGAGTCGATGGCTGCATTCTTCACACAAATTGCTGAAGCTGCGTCACTTTGGGATGGTGTAGACGCCATCTACGCTTCTCGGTAAATCAAATTTTTAGACCGT
>CAIOHI010000159.1 GCA_903858075.1 uncultured Actinomycetes bacterium | reverse complement strand
GGCCAACGTAACAATGGAAGGTGCCATGCGGCGTAAGGCGGCTTCGTTGGAACGAGCAATTGCCGTGCGCTTTAAAAATGCTTCTGCAGTAATGCCAGAAGAAACATGAGCAAAGCCACTGGTCGGCAACGATGCTGGGCATCCAATAAGGAAGTTGGCTGCGCTAAATGGCGTGTGTTGCCCAATGAGAATTTCACCAGCGTTCATAAGTTGGTCGACAAGGGCGTCAACCACTTTCTCATCAACTGCTACTTGTAGGTGTTCAGGTGCATATTGGTTGGCAACCTCTGCAGCTTCACTCAGCGAAGATACAAAGACCACTCCACCATTTGGTCCAAGTGAAGCACGAGCGGCTGTGGCACGTTGTTCAGGAAGAGCAGCAAGTTGAAGAACAAGTTCAGCATCAACTTGCGCGGCAAGTTCTGTAGACGTAGTAACAAACACCACCGATGAGTCGGTGCCATGTTCAGCTTCAATAAGAAGGTCTGCGGCAACACGTACGGGGTCGGCAGTGTGGTCGGCAATGAGCAGGCTCTCGGTGGGGCCAAGCAACATCATGGTGGCAACTCCGTGGCGCTGCATTTCCACTTGAGCACACGTAACGGCCGGGCTACCTGGGCCAACAATTTTGCGAACGGGCGAAATGCTCTCAGTTCCAAAACCGAGCGCGGCAATTCCGGCGGGCCCATTGGCGCGATACACGCGGGTGATGCCAAGGAGTCGACACACCACAAGCACTGCAGGGTCAACGGCACCATTGGCTCCTGGCGCAGGCGGCACGAGAAGAGCAATGTCTTTCACCCCGGCAACCACAGCAGGAACACCTAATTGATAGGCAACCGAGGGGTACGAGGCCTTGCCGCTAGGAACAAAAAGCCCCACAGAAGAAATAGGAGTGATCTTTTCCCCGGCAAAGAGACCTGGCTCAAGTTCAATGCTCCATGTGCTGGCCCGCTCCATAAGGTGCTCGTTAAAGGCGCGCAAGTGTGAAATGGCATCAATGAGGGCACTTTCCAGTGCAGGGTCAACAGTTGCAGCAGCTATTTCCTCAGTGGAAATGGCAAGTTGAGCCGGTGACAGGGTGACGCCATCGAAAGTGGCAAGAGCCCGACACACCGCTTCGTCGCCGTTCTGGCGCACATCTTCGATGATGTTGTTAATGGAACTGCGCAACGCAGGGTCGAAAATATCGGCGAGCCCGCGAGCGCATAGTTGGCTGCGCTCAGAGGCAGACATGTTGGCCCATGTGAGAGAGCGCAAAATACGAAGGTGCGAAGCAGATGCCACGTCACAAACCTATCGCCAGAGAGGTACCGAGGCGCTAGCCTTTATCTACGTTCCCCACGTTTAGGAGCGTTACATGCCCGTCACAGTTGTAGTTGGTACTCAATGGGGGGACGAAGGTAAGGCCAAAATCATTGACCTCTTGTCTCGTGACCATTCCTATGTTGCCCGATACCAAGGTGGGCATAACGCTGGCCACACCGTTGTGGTGGGCGAAGAAAAATACGCATTACAACTCATTCCGAGTGGCGTGTTGTACAACCATGTAACGCCAGTAATTGGCAACGGTGTTGTGGTCGACATGCCCACACTGTTTTCTGAAATCGACAAGCTCGAGTCGCGTGGCATTTCTTGTTCCCGCCTCAAAGTGTCGAGCCAAGCGCACCTCATTTTCCCGTGGCATCAATTGCACGATGCACTAGCTGAAGGAAAGCGCGGCGACGACAAAATTGGCACCACCCTCAAAGGCATTGGGCCGGCATATGCCGATAAGGCACGTCGTGTAGGAATTCGCGCCGGGGCCGTGCTTGACCCCGC
>CAIOHI010000158.1 GCA_903858075.1 uncultured Actinomycetes bacterium | reverse complement strand
CAAGCGCAGTGCTTCGGCTCGAATATCAACTGCCTCCAAATCGAAGTGCACGCGATTCTTTTGCGTCTTTTCCTCTGGCACTTCTTGGATGATGAGTTTTGGCCCACCCGTTGGGTCTTCAAGTGCGCGGTAGCTTCCCGCTGCACCCAGGAAGGTAAAGCCCAAAGCCTCCGCCCAGAACTTCGCCATGGCGTCGGCGTCTTTACAATCAATCACTATTTCTCGAATGGTTGCCATACGAAAAACACTATCAGCCGAGATTTGAGCTGTTTATAGAAACCCGACGGATTCATGAGGTGTGTATGGCTCTTCGAGCCGCGCAATGTGTTCGGCACTCAGTTGAATTTCACATGCCGCAACGGCATCGTCAATATGGGTCTCTTTTGTTGCCCCAACAATGGGTGAGGTAACGAATGACTTCGAGAGCACCCATGCAAGTGCAACCTGCGCACGGGGCGCACCGAGTTCACGGGCAACTTCTGCAACGCGCTCCACAATCACTTGGTCTTCGGGTTTATACAGACCCTTTCCAAATTCATCGGTCTCTGAACGCGATGTTGCATCGTCCCAGTCGCGCGTTAAACGACCTCGCGCAAGCGGGCTCCATGGAATAACACCAACACCTTGGTCTACGCACAGTGGCATCATTTCGCGTTCTTCTTCGCGGTTCAACAAGTTGTAATGATTCTGCATGCTGATGAACTTGGTCCATCCATTTTGCTCAGCAACATATTGCGCCTTCGAAAACTGCCAGGCCCACATAGACGAAGCACCGATGTAACGAGCCTTGCCCGCCTTCACCACATCATGAAGTGCTTCCATGGTTTCTTCAATTGGCGTGGTGGGGTCAAAGCGATGAATTTGATACAGGTCGATGTAGTCCATGCCCAGGCGGCGCAGGCTGTGGTCGACCTCGGTCATTATTGCTTTGCGCGAGAGGCCTGCGGCATTGCGCCCTTTGCGCATGGTGCCGTGCACTTTCGTTGCCACTACTACTTCATCACGAAGTGCGAAGTCGCGTAGGGCGCGCCCCACAAACTCTTCACTGGTTCCCAATGAGTACACGTTTGCAGTATCGAAGAAGTTGACGCCGGCATCTAACGACTTCTTCATGAACTGGCGACTTGTTTCTTCATTAAGGGTCCAAGCGTGCGTGCCCATACCCGACTCACCAAAACTCATGCAGCCCAGACAAATTTTGGACACATCAAGCCCTGAATTACCTAGTTTGACGTATTTCATATTGACCCCCTCAGAAACTTGATACTGAAATTATGCGTCGCGACGCTTCATTAATAACGCCGCAAGTACGGCGATAGCACAACACCAAATAGCGAAGTAGCCCACGAGCCCCCAACGTGCAGCATCGGGTTCAACTTGCACCGCACGAATAGCTGCCGTGAATGGCGTTTTACGAGAAATATCAATATCAAAAGCGGCTATCAATAAGGCCGTCACAATTCCTTCTACCAGTAGCGGTACAAGAATGAGCGTGGCAATTGCCCCGGGAGAACTGCGCAAGAGTGCTCCGAGTGCAAACCCAACGAGAGCAAACAAAATGCACACGGCACCGAAGGCAAACAGCACCTGCCATGCAGAATCACCTGAACGAGAAGAACCATTAAAAATACTTGGGTTGTAAATTACTCCGAAATCAAAGCCACGACTATCGAGTGCGTAATTTGCTCCTATCAGGCCAACTCCTTCAAGTACGGCAACAGAAGTGGCAACCCACAACGAAATAACAATCGTCTTCGCAGCAAAAACTTTCATTCGCATTGGAGTGGCTGCAAAAGTAATACGAATAGTTCCCTGAGAATATTCTTGTGCAATTGCGAATACCCCTAACACACCGCACAACAGCATGCTCACCGTGCCCGTATTAGTGAGTACCTCAATGACCATTGTTTCACCGGGGGTTTTTGCAAACATCGCCGAGAGCACCGTGACCGCAATCGGAAATAAGACAAGAACAATGGTTGCAGTAAGAGTGGAACGCAAAGTGCGCAACTTGATGAATTCACTTTTCATCAGATGAAGCATTAGTGAGCCAGCCCTTCAGATTGTGCGCCGTGGTATTGCACAGAACTTGCGGTGGCGTCTAAGAATGCGTCTTCAAGTGAACCAGTTTGTGGCGACAGCTCGTGAAAAGTAACTCCGGCAGTTGCGCCGAGTTCACCAAGTTCTGCAGCAGTGACACCATAAAAGTTGATGGCGCCATTTTCTTCGCTCATTGTTGCACCGCGCGCAGCAGCAAGAGTTTTGAGTGCTTGCACTTGCGGGCTCACTACTCGCACCCATTGCTTGGCGTAACGCGCGGTAAATTCTGCCACCGTGCACTGAGTAATGAGTTTGCCCTGGCCAATGACCACTAACTCTTCGGCAATAAGTGCCATTTCCGACAACAAATGGCTGCTCACCAAAACCGTGCGGCCCTCTTTTGCTAAGTCGCGTAGAAGATCGCGAATCCACCGGATGCCTTCAGGGTCAAGACCGTTCACTGGTTCATCGAGAATAAGAACTTCAGGATCGCCTAGCAATACAGATGCAATACCTAAGCGCTGTTTCATTCCCAAGGAGTATTTTCCTACTCGCCGACGAGATACATCGCTGAGCCCAACTTGTTCAAGCACAGCATCGACACGTGACTTGCTGATACCTGTACTTGCTGCCAACCACATGAGGTGATTACGTGCACTGCGCCCACTGTGCGCATTTCCCGCATCGAGCAGTGTTCCAACACGATGTAACGGTTGCGTCAATTTGCTATATGCCACGCCGTTGAACGTGGCAGACCCACCTTGGGCATGATCAAGACCAATCATGCACCGCATAGTGGTGCTTTTTCCTGATCCGTTCGGCCCCAAGAAGCCAGTGACGTGGCCTGGCGACACCGTAAAACTGAGGTCGTCTACTGCAGTTACGCCTGCAAATTTTTTCGTGAGGTGCTCTACGTGGATCACTCGCACACACTAACAACTACAATGAGACAGTGCCGACGACCACTAAAGCATCTCCGAAAGAAGCTAAACCTCGCGCACCTCGTCGCAGTAGAGCCGTCTGCGAAGAACTGCTTTTGCAAGCCGCAGAAGATCTGCTTGCCAAGAACTCCCCCGCCGACATCACTATTCGCGACATTGCAGCAAAGGCAACTGTTCATCACCGGTTCATTTCTACTTGGTTTGTAGGAAAAGTTGAACTGTTCACCGTTGTACACCAACGCATTTCGCAACGCACTCGCACTCTTGCTCGCAATGCATCTCTCACCACGCCATCTTCTGTTGCCGAATTGAATTTGCAACTTGGCTTGGCATTATGGCTCATTCAAAATGGCGTGAAGTTCAAGAGCGTCGAAGATGCTTTCCCTGCAATTGGAGGTGCCATTGAGCGCTCAGTGCAGGAACTCGGCATGTCGCACAAAGAGGCAGAAATTGTTGCGCACACCGTGGGGTCGATGGTGCTCTCCAACTTCATTCTCCAACCACATGTTGCTTCAACCACATCTCTTGAAGAACTGCTTGGCCACTACGGAAAACTGATTCAAAAAAACAAATAGAATAGGCGAATACCTGTTATCAACATTTTGGGGGAAATGTGAAAGATATCAACGAGTGCATACAGCAATATTTGTCGGCATGGCATAGCCGCAGCGATGATAACCAATATGTCAGTGCTGGTATTACCGGGCTCAGTGCAGATGAAATTCTGCAAATGTTTGAGCATCCGTCCTTACGTCTGCCCGAACACAAACATGCCGGCGTGTCACTCATGGTCGACCTCATGGCGCAAGACGACTCAATGTACTTCGATGCCATTTATGGTGCGATGTACGGACGTGAAGGTATTCGTGGTTGGCTGATTCCCATGATGAAGGAAATTGACTTCATCGAGTTCACCCCTACACAACCTTCGGCAGTATTTACTCGTGCTAGCGACACGTGGACGCTCGATGAATGGCAAATGTTCGCCGTCTTTGGCGACGACCGCATACCTCTTCCGAAAGGCGTCAGCGTGCGCCGCTATGTAGACGGCTTCATCACTCAAGCATGCGATGTGTACGACACTGCAAGTATGCGCCAACCCGGACCCGATGGTTCTGTTGCCGATATTCCGGGCGTACCCGTGGTTAATTGGGTACGTGATCACTCAGTTGCCGACCTTCACTGGGGCGCAACCGATATCAGTGGGCTTTGCGACCAGTTTCATCCCACAGAATCGCTATACATCGACCCAGTACACGGTGAGTTCCAAGGGCGAGATGCAATTGCTGCCTGGCTTTCCCCGCACCTTGCTGACATGGAGAACGTTGTTCGCGAAGCCGTGGGCCCTGCTCTCACCAACGGTGCCACTTCAGTGCAAGAGTGGCAGCACATTCTTGTTCAGCCCAATGGTGAACGTACTTTTCTCACACGCGGCACAAGTGTGCAGCGCACCGACGGGCAGTTCATCACTTACGCCGCCGATTACTACGACGCGGCTTCGCTTCCGAGCGCCTAGCGCAACCTAGCCTCGCCCTACCATTCCGCCTTCAATGGAAACAGTATTCGCATAACGCACAAAAGTTGGATACAGGTATGACCGGACAGTGTCTAGAGCATCGTCGGCAACGCTAAAACCTTTCCGCTGCAACTCATCTAAGTCACGAAGCGTGTCTTGTAGTGCAAAACCCAGGGCGCGATGAGCACTGTTCACATCGTTGTTCTCGGGAACCGGCACATCAACTACAGCGCCTAACGTTGAGCCCCGCTCGCTTATACGTAGTGCCGCATCGCTGTTAATGCTGCCTACTAGAGAGGCCACCTCACGCAGAACTTTGGTCATCTCGTTGTGTTCCTTAGCGACGTAGGCATCAAACACAGGCAAGAGTTGTCGTATCTCTTGAATAACAGATTGCATCATCACTGCTGTTGCCTGTGACTTTTCATTAGTGAGATAGGGAAGAATTTCATCGCTGAGCGCAAAGATGAGGCCCTCAAGAAGCTCGTCAATACTTGGAGTTGTATTCATGAGGAAACCCCCGTTGTTTCACTTGTAATTGACCCTGGGTAACCCAGAAGTTGTGCCATCGAAGGAATAGCAGGAGCCGACGACTGAATGAGATATAGATGCATGAACTGGCGATGCTCGCCCGCAATACGCCGATAAATAGCTGACTGCACGGGTACTCCAATGTTTGCACTGCCGAAAAGTGTGAAGTAGTCCACTTCTGCTTTTGTGACATTCCACCCAGTGAGTTTGTTGTAATACGAAATGAAACCACCCTCTTTTTTGGGATAATCCATCACGTGCGAATTACTCAAAATGTCCATTGTGGTCATCCAGCCCAAATCTTCACGAGGGTCACCGATACGAGAATTTTCCCAGTCAATCAGTGCTGAAACCTTGCCATTTTTATAAAGGAAGTTTGCAGGGTTGAAGTCACCGTGCACCACAGAGAGACGCAACGGCCTTGGCCTCTTGCGGCGCAATGTGAGATAAGCATCGAGAAGAATAATTGATGACGGGTCATACACAATGTCGTCGTACGTAGAGAGGTAGTACTCAAAGGTGGAATCCATGTATTCATCCCAAGATGACGTGCGAATTCCTACTCCTCTTGGATCTTCTAATATTCCTCGCGGGTCAATGACAGAAATATCTGCCTGATGCAACTCAACGAGCACTTCACACAAGTGGCGCATCACTTCTTCGGCCTGGTCGGCATCTGGTCCACCGTTAAACAACTGCGATGTCTTCCCATTTCCATCGGCACGCTCCAGCACCATTGCAGCGCTGCCAAAAACACTCGGGTCTAACTCGTAGCCGTAACTGCGGCTGACCGGCACAGAGGTATTCGCCCGTAGAGATTCAATGAGTTCGTGTTCATTTGCCCGACTGGTCTGAAGAATACAGACCTCCTCGGGTGGGTCTTTGCGAATGATGAGCGGCAAGACCTCTTTTGTGTTCCCTTGTGTGACCAGTGCAGTGCAACTAAATGTTTCACGCGAGAATCCGCCTGGGATCGGCGACAGACCTTCAATAGCAATGTCGCAGTTGTTACCTAAGGCTTTCCTTAATAACTGCGAAATTGCACTTTCCATGTCGCTAGTGACCGCTCCAGTTGGGAGCGCGTTTTTCTGCAAAGGCTTTCGGACCTTCAATGAAGTCGTCACTCTTTTTCAATTTTCGTACCGTTTCATAATCGGCGTCTATGGCCTCTTGCAACGATGCGGTATCCAAGCTGCGATACACCACGTCTTTGCTTGCACGTAATGACAACGGCGAGCACGCCAAAATTTGGTTCACCCACACCATGGTGCGTTCCATGAGTTCGTCGTGTGGCACCACTTCATTAATGAAACCCAATTCATAACCTTCTGCAGCACTTACATGACGACCGGTGAGAATCATGCCGAGCGCACGCTTAGAGCCAATTTGCCGTGACAAACGTTGTAAGCCTCCAGCCAATGCTGCAAGACCAACCTTTGGTTCGGGCAATGCAAACTTTGCTTGGTCGGAAGCAATGATGAGATCGCATGCAAGGGCGATTTCGAAGCCACCCCCCATTGCCACGCCATTGACTGCCGCGATGATGGGTTTGGTCATGTTCCAGCGCGAGGTGACACCAGCAAAACCTTTTGGTGTTGCGTGCCTCACTCCACCTTCAGCTTGGTACCGCAAGTCGTTACCTGCGCAAAAGCCCCGACCTTCGCCAGTAATAATTGCGACCCACATGTTGTCATCAGATTCATAGTCGTCAAAAACTTCTGCGAGTTCGAGGTGAGCAAGTGAATGCAACGCGTTGAGACGTTCAGGCCTATTTAAACGAACCGTGAGAACATGGTCTGACTTTTCAACAATGCAATATTCTTTTGTTTCCGAGGTCCCCATAATCGAACCTTACTCCGTTGCTTCAGCCTCTGCGATCTGGCGACGCACGTCGTCCATATCGACCGCACGAATTGCAGCAATGAGTTCGTCGAACGATGCTGCAGGCAAGGCTCCTGGCTGCGAAAAGAGCAATATTCCATCGCGAAAAGCCATGATGGTGGGAATCGATTGGATGCGCAAACCACCAGCAAGGTCTTGCTCGGCTTCGGTATCAACCTTTGCAAAGCGAATATCGGCATTTGCATCTGACGCTGTTTCATAGATTGGCCCGAATGACTTGCATGGCCCGCACCATTCAGCCCAAAAGTCAATAAAGGTGATGCCATCGGCCGTCACTGTTTCTTCGAATTTTTCTGCTGTGAGATTAAAGGTGGCCATGGCTCTCTGCTTTTCTTTGGGTTGTTGGTTTTCTACACATTACTTGGTGATCTTCTTGCGCAACTTCGTAAGGAACGTCTTGCCCGAACGTTCAACGCGTTTCGCCTCTGCTTGACACTGACAGCGTTGGCTTTTTGGCACATCACCGAGCACTTGCTCCACGTGGGCACCACAACCGGCCCAACTGGGTTTGCCGCATTTTCTGCAATTCACTTTTCTACACATACCCCCTAGGGTATCAGGGAAGGCGAGAGTTTGCGGTAGGTTGAACCACTGCCTCGCGGCGTTTGCTATGGAAAATCTCGCCCCCTCACCCACCTCCGGCGATATCGCCGTTGAAGCAACTCGCCGGCGCACTTTTGCCATTATCAGCCACCCTGACGCCGGTAAAACCACTCTCACCGAGAAATTCCTGTTGTATGCGGGCGCGGTGCAAGAAGCAGGTGCTGTTCATAACCGCGGCGACCGCAAGGCATCGACCTCTGACTGGATGGATATTGAGCGCCAACGTGGCATTTCCATTTCGTCGGCTGTTTTACAGTTTCCCTATCGCGATCACGTGTTCAACTTGCTCGATACGCCTGGGCACAAAGACTTCTCGGAAGACACTTACCGCGTGCTCGCTGCTGTCGATGCGGTCATCATGGTGCTCGACACCGCAAAAGGTATTGAGCCCCAGACGCTGAAACTTTTCCAAGTATGTCGCTCACGCAACTTGCCCGTTATTACTTTCTTCAATAAGTTCGACCGCCCCGGGCGCGACCCTTTCGAGCTTCTCGATGAAGTGGAAAAACAAATTGGTTTGCGCCCCACCCCAGCTACTTGGCCCGTGGGTATTCCTGGCGACTTCCGCGGCGTTATTGATAGACGCACTGGTGAATACATTCGTTTTACCCGCACAGCCCGTGGTTCTTCATTAGCTCCTGAGGAAATTATTCCTGTAGATCGTGCTGCCGAAGAAGAAGGTACTGCATGGACAACTGCGCTAGAAAGTTGCTCGTTGCTCGACGCCATTGAGGCAGATGTTGATGTTGAGTCTTTCCTTGCCGGTGAATCAACTCCTGTTTTTGTTGGCTCGGCACTCACGAACTTCGGTGTGCGTATGTTGCTTGATGCCGTTATTGATATTGCACCCGCACCAAAACCACGTACCGATATTGATGGCAACGACCGCGCACTTGCTACACCTTTTTCTGCTTTTGTATTCAAAGTGCAAGCGAACATGGACCCTAACCACCGCGACCGTTTGGCTTTTGCTCGGGTCTGCTCTGGCGAGTTCACGCGCGGCATGGATGCAACCTGTTCGCGCACAACAAAACCCGTGAGCACGAAATATGCAACAACAGCATTCGGCGCCGACCGTGAAACAATTGAAGTTGCTTACCCGGGCGACATCATTGGGCTCATTAACGCTGCTGGCTTACAAATTGGCGACACTATTTTTGCCAGTAGCCCTGTTACCTACCCTGGCGTTCCTCGGTTTGCCCCAGAGGTTTTTGCTACTGCTCGCCCCACCGATGGTGGTCGTGTGAAGCAATTCCGCCGAGGTCTTGCGCAACTCGATGAGGAGGGCGTTGTGCAAGTGTTGCGCGACCCCGACCTTGCCGACTCTGAGCCCATTTTGGCTGCTGTTGGAGCACTGCAAATTGAAGTTTTTGCCTACCGACTCGCCAGCGAATTCAATTCGCCCGTTGAGGTAAACCCAGCTATTTACCAGGCCATACGTATTACCGATGAGAAGAGCGTTGACCGTTTGCGTCGCATTGGTGGCATTCGCATTTTGAGGCGAGGAGACAACGCTCTTGTTGCCCTCTTTGAAAATAAGTATCGTCTGCAACGCTTGGAAGCCGACGAACCAGAACTCACTCTCACCCCTATTTTGGCCGATACCGACACGTCAAGATAACCGCGTTACAACGAAGTAATACTGCGCACGTCTACAACACTGGGGTTGTACGTCAGTTCACCCAGTAGGTGTTCATACTTATCCGAAAGTATTTGCGCGCCACCAAAAGATGATTCAAAGATAATTTCCCGAGCTCCGCGGTTCGTAGTGAAATACACAAGCCCTTCGCGGTCACACTCCAATAAATAAACACGTACAGCGGCATCGCCCAATTCATCACGAATGCCAAATTCTGTTGCCTTCACCACACGCCAGGCCCGCTGTGAATAGATGCGAGATTCCACGGTGAGTTCATCGCTTTGTATCTCGTTACTTCCACTCATACGCCACTGCAGTAACGACTCTGCATCAATAAGCACTTCGGTACGAGAAGACAACAAAAGAGGCATCTTCTCAGCCCCAGTAAGTACGCCAGTAAAGATGAGCATTTTGCTGTCTGCAAGCGATGGAGATATTCCTTCCGATTGCATTTCACCCACCCATGATGCGATAGAGGCAACGTCGTGGCATCTCTCTAGCGATACGTATAGGCCACCAGCAGCAAGGTGCTGGCTAACACACTGCGACAATGGCGTTGATGTTGCAGCCAGCGCATGTGGAAGTTCAGCAATTGCAGAAAAATAACCAAATGAACCCTGCCGTCCGGACGACATCTCTTCACGTAGAGCCACCGAAAGAACGCAGCCAAATGTTT
>CAIOHI010000157.1 GCA_903858075.1 uncultured Actinomycetes bacterium | reverse complement strand
GTTCGACAGCATTGACGCGAATCCAAAGACAGCATTAGTTACCTGCCCGCTTGCCGTAGCCATGTCGGTGGGAAGTGCAAAAAAAGCACGATAGGCCAACGAGTTGCCATCCAGGGTCATGAGTGTCATAGGTACGTCTTTCTACAGCGCGACTTCGCCAGCCAAGACACGCTCGGCAACATCACGCATTTTACACCTGGTGCTCATGGCAGTTCTTTGCAAATAGAGATAAGCATCGTTTTCAGTCATCTTCCATTGCGACACCAACACACCTTTAGCTTTGTCAAGCACTTTGCGCGTTTCTAGTTGCTCCTCTAAAGCTCCAACTTCTGCGTTCAATAACTGCAATTCTCGGAACCTACCGAGCGCCACTTCAATAGCAGGAACGAGATCTGTTCTTTGAAAGGGCTTCACGATGTACGCCAATGCCCCTGCGTCTCGCGCACTCTCAATAATTTCTCTTTGACTAAATGCAGTGACAAGAATGACAGGACACAGTTTTTCGGAACTAATGATCTTGGTTGCTTCCACCCCGTCGCGACCAGGCATTTTGATATCAAGAATTGCCAAGTCGGGCTGCAGTTCTCTAATGAGCGCAATTGCATCATCACCATTAGCTGCCTCGCCGACGACCTCATAACCCTCTTCAATGAGAGTTTCACGTAGGTCAAGACGAATGATGGCTTCGTCTTCTGCAATAACAATACGAATGGTCATAATTTCAGCCCTGTCGATGATTCTTTGAGAGTTTGTCGAGCAGTTCATCTTGACGTACTTGCAATTCCTGAATACTGCCGCGCAACTCTTCGCAGTATTTTCTTAACGCATCGCTATGGGCCTTTGCTTGGCGAAACTCATATGACGCATCGGGAGTTTCCGCAACTAAAGAGCGCAGTTCCTGATCGTTTGTTTCTTCTTCCATAGCGGAACACTGCTCTTCGGCCACGAGCAGTTTCTCGCGAGCAACACGCAACCGATTTCCCAATTGCGCCAGACGCCGTTCAAGAAAAAATGAAGCCACACAAAGAGTGTAGAGATTGCACGACCCGCATAGCCCCAAGAGATGCCGATGACACCCAATATGGGTACTTGCGCTACAACGTGCCCGAGGTGGGAGTCGAACCCACACGTCCTTTCGAACAACGGATTTTGAGTCCGCCGCGTCTGCCATTCCGCCACTCGGGCAAGTAACCAATTATGAGCCTGCATCGTACAAGGCGATACGGGGAATCCTGCCGACAGCCCCCCGAACGTCTAACCTCTCACTAATGCTCGCTTTCACATTCCCCGGCCAAGGCTCTCAGCGCCCCGGTATGGGTCGCCCTTGGGTCGATCACGACAGCTGGGAACTCGTTGAAGAAGCCTCCTTCATTTCGGGCAAAGACGTTGCGCGCCTCCTGCTCGATGCCGACGCTGAAGAACTCAAAGACACCAGGAACGCTCAGCTCACCACCTACGTTTCCAGCCTGATGGTCTTAGACGCCGTTGAACGGCTTGGTATTGAACCAAGCTTTTGTGCAGGTCATAGCCTTGGCGAATACACCGCACTTACAGCAACTGGTGCCCTCGGATTTGAAGATGGCATTGCATTAGTAGTGGAACGAGCTGCCGCAATGCACGATGCCGGCAATGAGAATCCTGGAACCATGGCCGCAGTACTTGGTCTCGACGACGAAGATGTTGAAATTGCATGTCGGCGGGCAGACAGCGATGTGTGGGTAGCCAACTTCAACGCTCCCGGACAAGTAGTAATTGCTGGGTCACCCAGTGGCGTTGCCGCAGCGACAATTCACGCAAAAGAACTTGGCGCAAAAAAGGTAATGCCTTTACAGGTGTCGGGTGCATTTCATACTCCCTTCATGACAGCAGCGCGCGACCGATTGCGCTTGGCAATCGCTTCTGCTCAGCCTCGCGACACCGAAGTTGCAGTCATTTCCAATGTCGATGCTCTCGCCCACAGTTCAGGCGAAGAATGGGCATCCCTGCTATCGGCCCAGTTGTCTAGCCCCGTGCGCTGGAAGCATTCCCTTCTCACCATGGCTGAACTTGGCGTTTCTGGTTTTGTTGAACTTGGACCAGGCGGGGTCCTCACGGGCATGGCCAAGCGCACCGTCGACAACGCTCGCACCATGAGCGTCTCAACCCCAGACGAACTCGACAAGCTCATTGACTGGGTCAATAAGAGCCTTTCAACTGCACCAGCTCCCCTTGAGGGCGAGCATCTCTTTGCGGTAGAGCGTCTTATTGTGAGCCCCTGTGCAGGTGTATTCAGCGTCGATACTGCACACCCAGCGGGAACTGCAATCGCCGTTGGCGAAATTCTTGGAACAGTTGCTGATCAAGAAGTGCGCAGCCCGTTCGCAGGAATTTTGCAAAGCTTTATTGCCGTTGAAGGTGAACGAGTTACTCATCGTCAACCCATTGCTTGGCTACGGAGCAACTAAACCGCAATGCCACGTACACCTGCAAATACAAGAGGCGCCAGCATTACTGGTTGGGGCCGCGCTCTTCCCGACAAGGTTGTCACCAATGTTGATTTGGAGCAGACACTAGACACCAACGATGAGTGGGTTCGCGAGCGCACAGGAATCGTGAGTCGCCATATTGGTGGAAGCACCGCTTCTTTGTCTGTAGAAAGTGGTTCCAAAGCCCTTGCGATGGCCGGTGTTGACCCCAGCAGTATTGACGCACTCATTCTCGCCACCACGACTCCTGACAGAACAGTTCCTGCCACTTCGGCAAATGTTCAAAATGCGCTCGGCCTCTCGTGCGGAGCCTTCGATGTCAATGCTGCGTGTAGCGGATTCGTTTATGCACTTGTTAATGCATACGGGCTCATAGCAATGGGAGCAGAAAAGGTTCTCGTAATAGGCACCGACACTTTGTCACGCATCACCGACTGGACAGACCGCAATACCGCAATTCTTTTTGCCGATGGTTCAGGGGCCGCAGTTGTTGAAGCTCACGATGGACCAAACAATCTGTTGTCATGGGATATCGATGCCGATGGTTCCGCTGAAAATATCTTGTACTGCGAAGTCGGTGGCAAGATACATATGGACGGGAAAGAAGTGTTTCGTCGCGCGGTGCGCATCATGGTTGATTCAGGTCAAAAATCTCTCAACGCCGCAGGCATCACTGCAAACGACATTGCTCTCGTGGTTCCTCATCAAGCGAACATACGCATCATAAATTCTGCTTGCGAAAAGCTCGGCTTTCCCCCAGAAAAGTGCATCACCGTTTTGCACGAAACAGGAAACACATCGTCGGCGTCTATCCCCCTGGCTCTATTCGATGCCGCAGATAATGGTCGCCTGAAAGATGGAGACCTTGTATTGCTCGTTGGTTTTGGAGCTGGCATGACCGCAGCAAGCTGCGTCATCAGGTGGGGCAACTAATGTCGCGAGTTGTTTTTATTACGGGTGGGTCAAAAGGAATAGGCGCTGCGTGTGCGCGTCGTTTCATTGCCGAAGGCGACAAAGTTGCCGTTACGTACAACTCGTCACCTGTACCCAAAGAACTCACCGATCTCGGAGTTGTCGCAGTGCAATGCGATGTCACATCAACAGAATCAGTTGATGCAGCTTTCACTGCAGTAGAAGCACAATTAGGGAACATTGAAATACTCGTGTCGAACGCAGGTATTACGCAGGACGGGCTGCTCTTGCGTATGAGCGAAGAGAATTTCACCAGTGTCATTGATGCAAACCTGACCGCTGCGTATCGGGTGTCAAAACGTGCGTCTCAAAATATGTTGCGTGCGCGCAGTGGCAGAATTGTGCTCATCTCGTCAGTCGTAGGTCTCTTGGGTTCAGCAGGTCAGTCCAACTACGCAGCTTCTAAAGCGGGCCTCGTCGGTTTTGCTCGTTCACTTGCGCGCGAACTCGGTTCACGCAGCATCACCGTCAACGTCGTTGCGCCAGGACCCGTGGAAACCGATATGACAGCTGCGCTCGGGGAAAAGCGGCTGAGTGAACTCACTGCTGCGGTCCCACTCCAGCGCATGGCAACGCCCGATGAAATTGCTGGCGTAGTGACATTTCTCACGTCAAACGACGCTGCCTACATCACCGGAGCCGTCATTCCCGTTGATGGTGGTTTAGGAATGGGTCACTGAGTCAACGAACACTGCAAGTACCCCTCAGTAATACCTCTTGGGCGGGTGAAAAATTGTAAGAATAGACACGAGCACGATGTGCTCTCAATAACCGGAGGAAATTATGAGCGACGATCTTTTTGCCCGTTTCACAAAGTGTGCTGTCAATGTCTTGTCAGTTGATGCCGCAAAGATAACCAAAGAGGCACGTTTCGGCGATGACCTCGATGCCGACAGCCTCGACCTGGTCGAACTCGTCATGGCTCTGGAAGAAGAATTCGGTGTAGAAGTACCAGAAGAAGATCTCGACGGAATTGAAACCATTGGTCAGGCTTATGACCTGGTGGTCTCCAAGCTCTAATGCGTAACCCATTCACCACGGGCGGGCCATACCGCGTTGCCATCACTGGATACGGCGTTGTTGCGCCGTGTGGTTTAGGTAAGCAAGATTTTTGGTCTGGTCTCATAGGCCCAGGAATCACCAACTCAAAACAGGTAAACATTCCCGAGTGGGATCCACTTCCCTATTTTGATAACCCTAAAGACGCCCGTCGCGCCGATCGTGTTGAACAATTCGCACTAGCGGCTGCAGCAGAAGCTTTTGCTCAGGCAGGAAATATCACAGCCGACAAAAGTCGCTTTGGCACCATCTTTGCAACCGGCATTGGCGGACTCGGCACATTGGAAGAGCAAGTAGCCATTCTCATTGAAAAGGGGCCGCGTCGTGTCTCGCCGTTCCTGGTTCCCATGATGATGGCAAATGCTTCTGGTGCTGCCATCTCTATGCGCTACGGCCTACAAGGCCCGAACGAAACAATTTGCACGGCGTGTGCGGCATCGAGCCACGCAATTGGTTATGCCGCTCGACTCATTGCCTACGGCACATGTGATGCAGTTGCTACAGGTGGTTCTGAAGCCGCAGCTACCCCAACCTCAATGGCTGGTTTTGGAAATATGACCGCGTTATCTTCGTCGGGCACCAGCAAACCATTCGACACCACTCGAGATGGTTTCGTAATGGGCGAAGGTGCTGCAGTGTTCATTTTGGAACGCTACGACCTCGCAGAAAAGCGCGGTGCAAACATTTTGGGAGAAATTCTGGGAGCGGCTAGCAACGCCGATGCTTACCATATTACGGCTCCCGCGCCTGGTGGTACTGGTGCACAAGCATGCATGCGCGCTGCCCTTCTTGATGCGGAATTAGGGCCGGAAGATATTGCGCATATCAATGCTCACGGAACTTCTACACCACTCAACGATGCCGCTGAAGGTCTTGCGATGGCTGAGGTGTTTGGATCCTCGCGACCAATTGTCACGTCCACCAAGGGCGTTACTGGTCATGCACTCGGAGCAGCTGGTGCTCTTGAAGCAGCCGCGGTTCTTCTTGCGTTCGAGAAGAAGCTCATTCCACCAACTGCTGGAACAACAGAACTAGACCCTGCTCTCAATATTGATCTTGTTCTTGGTGCACCGCGGCCATGGACCCCTGGCCCAACAATGTCGAACAACTTCGGCTTCGGCGGCCATAACGGT
Source organism: uncultured Actinomycetes bacterium (assembly GCA_903858075.1). Classification (GTDB taxonomy): domain Bacteria; phylum Actinomycetota; class Acidimicrobiia; order Acidimicrobiales; family Ilumatobacteraceae; genus F1-20-MAGs119. The sequence continues at coordinate 15,810 of CAIOHI010000157.1, read as the reverse complement.
TCGGTCATCATTGCCCCACCGCGTTAACTGAATTGGTCTACGCGTCTACCAAAACAAAGAAGAGCTCGCATTCGCATGCAACTTCGCCGTTTAAGAGAGCACGACCTGAACCTTTTCCTGCGCGCGCAGACATTTTTCCTAAGGAAACTTCGAGACGCAACTGATCGCCAGGGCCAACTTGCTTACGGAAACGAGCAGAGTCGAGCCCACCAAACAAAGGCAATTTACCTACGTATTTTTGATTGCTCAGAACTACATACGCACCGAGTTGCGCAATTGCTTCACACATGAGAACACCAGGCAACGTTGGTCGACCTGGGAAATGCCCTGGAAAGAACCATTCATTGCCGCTGAGGCTCCAAACACCAACTGCAGATTCGCCATCGACGAGTTCAATCACTTCATCAATGAACAAAAATGGCGGACGATGAGGAAGAACTTCGTCGGGGCGAGGGTAACTCATTTGCCAAGCGCCTTCAGCAAATTCAATGGCGTATCTTTCGGTGAGATTTTGTACCAAGCCTCTTGAATGATTCCATTGGCGTCGATGAGAAAAGCAGAACGCTCGATGCCCATGTATTCACGACCATACATGCTCTTCTTTTTCCATACTTTGTAGGCCAACGACACCTCGTGCTCAATGTCTGAAAGCAACGTGAACCCGAGTTCGTACTTCTCGTCAAACTTTTTCAATTTTTCTGGCTTGTCGGGGCTGACGCCAATGATGGCGGTGCGACCAACATCGCCCTTAATGTCGCGCAGCCCACACGATTGCGTTGTGCAACCTGGAGTATCGGCTTTTGGGTAGAAGTAGATCAACACTTTCTTCTTGCCCAGTTTTTCTAGCGAAACGACCTTGCCATTTTGGTCGAGCAACTCAATGGCAGGGGCTTTGTCTCCAACTTTCAACATAGTGAAAGATTAGCCGTGGAATGACTTAGTGAGTATCTATGGCGGCGCGCACTTCAGCGATGTACTCGCCCACAGCATCGGGACCCGATTCCATGAGTCGACGCACTACTGATGCACCTTGAATGACACCATCGGCAACTTTGCAGGCCTCATATGCCTGTTCCGCATTCGAAACACCCACACCAATGAGTACTGGCTTATCGGTGATTTTCTTCAAACGGCCTGCTAGCACTGTTGCCGTTGACGCCAACGAATCGCGTTCACCAGTAATACCCAAAAGTCCTACTGCATATACAAAACCGCGTGCTCGTTCAACGACAAGCGGAAGCCGACTATCGGGTGCTGTAGGTGCTGCAAGCATGATGGTTTCCACGCCGGCCGCGTCGGCATCGCGGCACCACTCACCTGCTTCTTCCAAAGGTAGGTCGGGAATAATTGCGGCGCTCACACCATTCTTCACTAATGAAGTTGCAAAACGTTCATGACCAGCACGAAACACGGTGTTGTAATAGAGCATGACTGCAATAGGAATGTCGATGTCGAGAGTAGAAATTTCTTGAATAATGCCAAAAGGTGTTGCACCGTCTTTCAATGCACGCAGCGAAGCTTCCTGAATGACTGGCCCATCCATGACAGGGTCCGAAAAAGGTATGCCTACTTCAATTGCATCGGCACCACAGGCCGCTGCAGCACGAATAGCTTCCTTCCAATTCAGAAGCCCACCCGTTACATAAGGAACGAGAAGTTTTTTACCAGCCGATCGCTGAGCCCTGAGATGTGTTTCTAAATGCATCGGCATTATTTCTTACCTAATACATCCATCATTTGCGCAACGTCTTTGTCGCCACGTCCCGACAGGTTCATGAGCACTACTTGACCCTGCATTTCTGGGGCAGCACGTTTGATCCATGCCAACGCATGTGCGCACTCAAGAGCCGGAATGATTCCTTCTGAACGCGCGAGCAACGTGAAGCCATCAATTACTTCTGCATCGGTGACGCTTGGGTATTCAGCGCGCCCAATTTCCGACAAATACGAATGCTCTGGGCCAACACCCGGATAGTCGAGACCTGCGCTAATGGAATGAGCCTCTTGCACTTGACCCTCTTCGTCTTGCATGAGATAGCTCTTCATACCGTGCACAACTCCGGGCACACCGCGACCCACTGCAGCACCACCAGCGGGCTCTACACCTATCAACCTGGCTTGCGTATCGACGAAGCCAGAGAAAATTCCAATGGCGTTGCTGCCACCACCCACGCATGCAACCACAACATCTGGGTCATCGCCGCCAAGAACCTCACGACACTGTTCACGTGCTTCGTCACCAATGACTCGATGAAACTGGCGCACCATGTACGGATAAGGATGCGGACCCATCACTGAACCGAGGCAATAGTGAGTGGACTCAACTGTTGCCACCCAATCGCGCATGGCCTCGTTCACAGCATCTTTCAATGTGCGACTACCCGACTGTGCTGGTACTACTTCTGCCCCTAATAGGCGCATACGAAATACGTTGAGCTCTTGTCGTTCCATGTCGACTGCACCCATGAACACCTTGCACTCGAGGCCCAGAAGAGCCGCAGCAGTTGCTGATGCCACACCATGCTGGCCTGCACCAGTTTCAGCGACGATGCGCTTTTTGCCCATGCGCTTGGCGAGCAGTGCTTGACCAAGAACGTTGTTGATTTTGTGTGAGCCCGTATGGTTCAAGTCTTCACGCTTCAGGAACAAACGAATACCAAGTTCTCGACCCAAGTTATGACATTCAGTCAAAATTGATGGCCGCCCGGCGTAGGTCTTCAGCAGATGATTCAACTCTTCGCGGAATAAAGCATCGTTCCATGCCTCAGTAAAAGCTCTCTCTAGTTCCTGACAAGCAGGAACTAAAGTTTCCGGCACAAATTGACCGCCGAATTGACCGAAACGGCCATCTGCCCCTGGGGTTTGCATCACACTCATTCCACATTCTCGCAGGTAACGAGAACGAGCGCCTAACTGTTATTCATCATCTTCCCAGTCATAGGGCATTTCATCGGATCCACGGAACTGCTCTGGCGTCGCCTCACGCGCAGTGGCAATAAAGGCTCGTAACAAACGAGCATCCTTTTTACCTGGTTCGCTCTCAACCCCCGAAGATACGTCGACACCCCAAGGGCGTACTTGAGATATTGCGTCTGACACATTCTCTGGAGTGAGGCCCCCTGCAAGCAAGACCCGTGGCCCAGCAGCGAGCTCGCCAGCAAGTGACCAATCGAATACTTTTCCCGAACCAGGGTGAGGTGCGTCAAGCAAAACGATGTCGGTGGCAAATTGGTTTGCATTGCGCGCATCTACCGAACCCGCGGCAACGGCCTTAATAACCCAACGCACCGAACGCGAGACGGCAACAACATCGTCGGGGGTTTCATGGCCATGCAACTGAGCGCCTTTGAGGCCGGCTTCGTGCACCATTTCCACAACGCGACGCGGATGCTCGTCTCGGAATACTCCAACAGTCAAAATTCCTGGCGGGAGGCGACGAGTAATGTCGTACACCTTTTGCATGGTGACCTGACGTGGAGAAGGCGCAAAAACGAAACCCAAAGCATCGGCTCCGAGAGCGACCGACAGCAGTGCGTCGTCCTCGTTGGTAATGCCACAGATTTTAATGAACATGTATGTGAAGGTACTACGCGCGACGTAGTGAACGCAGTGATTCGACCGGGTCGCTCGCCGTCATGAGGGTCTCGCCCACCAACACGGCGTCATAGCCAGCATCTCGCAGGCTTTGGGCATCGTCAGGGCCACGTACCCCTGATTCAGCCACACGCACTACTCCCGAGGGGATGACTCCTCCCATGCGTACCGCACGTTCGTGATCAACCTGGAAGGTCACCAAATTTCGCTGGTTCACTCCAATCATGGTTGCCTGGGCCGAGAGGGCTATTTCAAGTTCGCGCTCGTCGTGCACCTCGACCAATACATCGAGCCCAAGGCTCGTAGCAATTTCATGAAAACTTGCCATTTCGGCTGCTGTAAGCGCAGCTGCAATGAGAAGCACAGCGTCGGCGCCCATTAGTCGCGCATCGCAAATGTCTCGTGCGTCTACGGTGAAATCTTTACGCAACACAGGAAGCCCAACAGCACGATGGGCGATCTGTAGATCTTCTGATGATCCAGCAAAATGCTCTACATCAGTCAAAACCGACAAACATGAAGCGCCACCAAGTTCGTACTGCTGTGCCAACACGGCAGGGTCAACGTCAATATTGAGATTGCCTTTAGACGGCGACCGTCTTTTAATTTCAGCAATGACAGCAAGACGTGTTTGCGATTCAACAGTTATGGCTTGAGCGAAGCCTCGACACGGAAGAACGGCCGATGCGGAGTCAAACAATTCTTGGAAAGATCTTGTATCGGCAAGCGCACGCTGGCGATGAAAAGCCAATATGGCGTCGAGATAAGTTTTCACTTGGGTTGGGAGGCTTTAGAGCCCTTTACCCGCAAGCGGTGTAACGAAAATGAGTTCAGGACGACCGCCCAAAAACGGAGCAAGTGATGGACCCCACTCTTTGAACCACTGTGAACCCATGTGAGATTCGAGAGCCTCTTGGCCGGTGTACAACTCGTACATCCACAGCACTGTTTCGTCGGCATTGTCGGCATGCAAAATGTAATAGAGAGTGCCAGCTTCTGTCTTGACGTTTTCAAAGGCGATATCGAGCGCCTTTGCTAGTTCGTCGCGCTTTCCAGGCAACGATGTAATTTTTGCTATTACCGCAACTTTTCCAGCACTCATATTTACCCCTTATTGATGAAGACTTCCCCAGTGTACTACGACTAGAACTTCAGCCTGCGCTGTAATTCTGGCAGAAGATCGGCAATTGGTACTCGAATTTGCTCGGTTGTATCGCGCTCGCGAATAGTGACCGCACCGTCTTCTAGTGAATCGAAGTCGACTGTGACGCAGTAGGGAGTTCCAATTTCGTCTTGGCGACGATAACGGCGTCCAATTGCCTGAGTTTCGTCGTAGTCAACCATGTAGTGAGCCGACAGCGTGGCAAAAATTTCTTTCGCCAATGGTGTCAAGGTGTCCTTTTTCGACAGCGGCAAAATGGCAACTTTGTATGGCGCCAAACGTGGGTGCAAACGCAACACCGTGCGTGGCTCATCGTTGATGATGTCTTCATCGTAGGCCGCCAGCAAGAATGCGGCCATTGTGCGGTTCGCTCCTGCAGCAGGCTCAATAACGAAAGGAACATACCGTTCGTTTGTTGCCTGGTCGAAGTAGTCGAGTTTTTGCCCAGAGAATTGTGCATGCTGAGTGAGGTCGAAGTTGGTGCGTTGCGCGACGCCTTCAAGTTCTCCCCAACCCCATGGGAAGAGAAATTCAACGTCGCTTGTGCCCGCAGAATAATGAGAAAGCTCATCTGACTCGTGCGGACGCATGCGCAACATTTCGGCGGGTATACCCAAGTTGACGTACCAGTTCAGGCGCTCTTCACACCAATACTTGTACCACTTTGGTCCTTCTTCAGGTGGTACAAAAAACTCAAGTTCCATTTGCTCAAACTCGCGCGTGCGGAAAATGAAGTTTCCGGGAGTGATTTCATTTCTAAAACTTTTACCAACTTGTGCAATACCAAATGGTGGCTTCTTGCGGCTGGTCTGCAAAACGTTCAGGAAGTTCACAAACATTCCCTGAGCTGTTTCGGGACGCATGTAAACATCGGCACCCGATCCCTCAATGGGTCCGGCGTGAGTTTTGAACATCAAGTTGAATGCACGCGGCTCTGTGAACTCGCAGCCCTTCATGCTCTGCGGACAATCGCGAGTTTCTAAATGGTCTTCACGGAAACGGCGCTTACACACGGTGCAATCGATGAGAGGGTCACTGAAGTTGGCGAGGTGCCCGCTTGCTTCATACATTTGAGGCGGGCCCAAAATAGCTGCGTCGATGAGCACCACGTCGTCTCGCATTTGAACCATGGAACGCAGCCAGGCGTCTTTCACATTGCGCAACATCACCGAGCCCAAAGGGCCGTAATCATACGATGAGCGGAAACCCCCATAGATTTCAGCGCTCGGGTAAACAAACCCACGACGCTTACATAGGTTGACGATTTGGTCGAGATCTTTAGCTGCCATAGAAGAAGCAAAGGCTAGTCGTGTCGTTCGAACATCCCCACTGCCCGTAGCCGTCGTTCTATGTGACTTTCCACGGCTTGCGTAGCCAGATGGCCCACTTCATGACCAGCCGGCGACTCATCGAGGGCCAGAGCCTCCCCGAGCCGCCCACCAAGAATGAGGCGCAGCAGATACAGAGCCTCTGCGCTACATGCCCTGCCCGACCGGCAAGTGCGGCATTGGATGCCACCTTGCTCAATATCGAATGAGTAGTGAGTTTGTTGATCTTCCAATTCGCAACCACAAGACACACAGACGAAAAGTTCTGGGGCAAGACCCTCAGAGGCGAGCAACTTCCAATAAAACGCCGCAACCACAAGTGACGACCCGCTTCGCGCGAGCTCTCGCAAAGCACCCACCAACATTGCATAAATGTGTGGCACTGGTTCTCGATCGAGAGTGAGTTGCTCTACGGCTTCCAGCATCGCAATTCCTTGCGTCATCTTGTCGAGATTATTGCGTAACGGACCAGCTGGCTCAAGAGGTTCAACCTGGTTCACAACGTCTAGCTCGCGGCCTCGATACAACAAGACAGACACATGGCTGAGTGGTTCAAGCCGGGAACCAAAACGCGATTTTGTTTTCCGCACGCCTTTGGCAACTGCCCTCACTTTGCCATTCGCTTCAGTGAGCAACACCACAATACGGTCGGACTCTCCGAGCTTGTACGTACGTAAAACCACACCTTTGTCGCTGTACACGCGCTCTGGGCGGGTACTCACGCGTCGATTCCTCCGAATCTCCTGTTGCGGCGACGGTAATCATCTACAGCCATTAAAAGATGTTCTTCGCTTAAATCGTTCCAACCGATATCGAGGAAAACAAGTTCGCTGTACGCCATTTCCCAAACAAGCGATGTGGGTAATTGAGTGGGAGGTCCGAGAACGAGAACAAGGTCGGGTTCAACGTCGGCAGGAGCCAAGAGCGCCTTTGCTAAACGCACCTCAGACAACGTGGTACGACTCGTCGCATCATCGCTGTTGCTTCGTAGGTGGTTAACAACTTCAACAAATCGCTTTTGGCCATCAGGCTCGCTTCGTACAACAACATCAACCCGACCCGAAACATGGCGTATGGCACGCGCAATGGCCTCGTCTAGAGCTTTTTGATCTGCATCTGTGCAGGACTCGTGGCTTGCATACCCGCTAGAGACCGGAACAACGGTCAGCCATTGCACGCCTTCGGGCTCCACGGCCTGCACCATCTCTTCTAACCGACGCGACCACTTGCTGGCACTAAATGACGCCCATTCCTTGTGCGTGCCTCCAGCAATGACCACGTGTGCCAATACTTCATCGGGGTTGTCTGTACGCCCCCCAGTAGCCACAGCACGCCGCAGGCGATCTTTTGCCCGGGCCTTCAGTCGACGTATCACCTCTCTATGTTCGCACAGGTAGCGTAAGGATCTATGCCCCATCTGCTCCACGTTGCTTGCATCATGGATGGCAATGGCCGCTGGGCGCGCCGTCGCGGCTTACCGCGCACCGACGGGCACACTGCCGGCGAAGAAGCTCTCGCCAATATTGTTCGCGTCGCTTCTCAGCGCAATATCGGCTGGCTGACTGTCTACGGATTCTCCACCGAAAACTGGGTTCGTCCTCGCACCGAGGTGCGTCATATTTTGTCGATGCACAAACGCCTCTTTGGGCGCATCGACGAACTGAATGACAACAATGTGCGCGTACGTTGGATCGGCCGCCAGTTCAACGAGAGCGGTGCTCGCACACCCGCCTTTGTTCAACGGTCAATTGAAAAAGCAATCGATGACACGCGCAACAACACCGGTATGACCCTTACCGTTGCTTTTGATTACGGAAGCAGAGCTGAACTCACACGTTCCGCACGACTTTCCTCTGATGCCAAACAACTCCACAGTGAAGTTGAGGTCAATGACATCACACAGCACCTCTATGATCCCGAGATGCCACCGGTTGATGTTCTCATTCGCACTTCGGGTGAAAGCCGCATCTCCAATTTCCTTCTTTGGCAAATTGCAGGGGCAAAAGTGTTTTTTACCGAACGCACTTGGCCCGACATATCTGCCACCGAACTTGACGCAGCTATTGCTTTAGTTGAACCCACCAATGGTCGATAATCCGCCCAACGAGCCGCTCAGCAAAGAGCTCGTTGAACAAGCAATCCATCATGCAACATCGGGTCTCTCCCACCCAGAAGACCGACCAGGACAACGTGAAATGGCTTTTGCGGTGATGGAAGCCATCAACAGCAAACAACCGCTCATCGTTCAAGCCGGAACAGGTACGGGCAAAACAATTGCCTATCTTGTTCCTGCAATTTTGTCGGGCAAGCGCGTTGTAGTTTCCACGGCCACCAAAACGCTGCAAGATCAACTCGCACTTCACGACCTGCCACTTCTCGAAGCGACTCTGCCACAGCCATTCTCCTGGGCGGTCCTCAAGGGCCGCAGCAATTACGTATGCATGCAACGCATTTCCGAAGTGCACGATGATGGGCAGTTAGAGCTTGACGATCTTGCAATCGCCACGAAAAAGGAAGTGAAAGAGCTCGTGAAGTGGGCCGAGAAATCTCCCACTGGCGATATTGCCGAGCTCGACTGGCAACCGCATCACAAAGCATGGCAATCGGTAAGCGTCGGAAGCGACGAATGCCCTGGGGCAGCCAAATGTCCGTCTGGTGGGCAATGTTTTGCCGAGCACGCAAAATACCGAGCCGCTGCCGCCGATGTTGTGGTCGTGAACACACATCTCTACGGCATACATGTAGCAAGCGGCGGCGCCATTCTTCCCGAGCACGAAGTAGTCATCTTCGACGAAGCACACCAATTAGAAGACACTCTTACTGCAACAGTCGGAGTCACCATTTCCGCTTCACGAGCAACCACCTTGGCAACTGCAATGAACAAGGTGGTTGAAGACGACAAGTTGCTTACCCAATTGTTCGATGCTGCGGCACAATTGCGCACACTTTTTGCACCGCACATTGAAACACGCCTGAGCCTGCCGCTCCCTGTCGACATTGTTGAGCAACTCAATACGCTGCGCATGACCGTGAACTCGTGTCTCGATGCACTTCGCAAAATTGATTCCACATTAGAAACAGTTCGCCAAAAGGTTCTGCGCGCCCAAACCCTCGCCACGCGCTTTGCCGACGACCTCGATGCGGTACTGCGCGTGACAGCTACTTCAGTTCCCTTCGTTTCAGGAACGACCGAACGACCTGAACTCGTCATCGCCCCACTCAACGTTGGCCCCATACTGGCCGAATTTGTGTGGCCATTGCACACGGCAATTATGACGAGCGCCACCATTCCACTTTCCATGCCTGAACGCATTGGTTTGTCACCAGACAAAGTACACGTTCTCGATGTTGGAAGCCCCTTCAACTACGAAGAACAGGGGCGACTGTACTGCGCAACACATTTACCCGACCCCAACGCTCAACGCGACGACGCGGTACACGATGAATTAGCCACCCTCATTACGGCAGCTGGTGGGCGCACATTGGCTTTGTTCACCAGCCGGCGCGCACTCACCAGCGCGGTGGAAGAAATGCGTAAACGCCTCCCCTTTCGCATCTTGGCTCAAGATGAAAATCAAAAGCCCAGCCTGCTGCGCGATTTTCTTCTCGACGAAACCAGTTGTCTCTTTGCAACCGCCGGGTTTTTTGAGGGCGTCGATATTCCCGGGCGGGCCCTCTCACTCGTCGTCATCGATCGCATTCCCTTCCCACATCGCAATAACCCACTCCTTGCAGCCCGCCGAGATCTACACGGAGCAAAAGGCTTTACCGAGATCGACCTACCACGAGCTATTACTGCCCTCGCACAAGCAACTGGTCGCCTCATTCGTACACGCACCGACAAAGGCGTTGTAGCGGTACTTGACCCGCGATTAGCAAGCAAGAGCTACAGGTGGGCAATTATCAATGCTCTCCCTCCGTTGAAGCGCATTAAAGACATCAATGAAGCAACTGAGTTCTTGAAAGAAATAACGCAATAAGTTTCTACGACGGCATCAGCCGATAGCCCACACCGCGAGCTGTCGCAATAATTTGCGGATCATCGGGGTGATCTTCAATTTTCAATCTCAACCGGCGCACGTGGGCGTCGACAATACGACTATCGCCGAGGTATTCGTACCCCCAAACTCTTTCGAGCAACTGGTCTCGCGACAGCACCATTAGAGGATGATCGGCGAATTCGCACAGCAATCGATATTCCGTCTTGGTCAGAGCAACCTCAACACCACTCTTGCGCACCACACCAAGGTCTCGACGAATCTCTATATCGCGGACGGTATTCACCTGCGACGAAGATGCGCCCTTCGCCGGGGTGTCGCTGTGTTGCGTCACCTCTTGTAATTGCACCCGCCGCATTGCTGCACGTATACGAGCTGCAAGTTCTTTAGGAACAACAGGCTTGGTGACATAGTCGTCTGCCCCAGCTTCTAGACCTGCAACAAGATCGTGAGTGTCTGTTTGAGCCGTCACCATGATGATGGGAACTAATGACTTTTGCCGAATGAGACGGCACACTTCGAAACCAGAAATATCGGGGAGGCGCAGATCTAAGAGCACCACATCGGGAGCCGACTGAGCAAAGACCTCAAGCCCGAGAGAGCCGTTTGCAGCCTCAACAATTGAGTAGCCCTCATCTTCGAGAGACAGGCGCAGAGCGAGACGAATATTGTCGTCGTCTTCGATGAGCAAGAGGGATGGCACGTCTCCATTCTGCCCAATGCTCGCGCCTCACGAAGTACCAGTTGTGCTCGGCATGGCGATTTTGTTACAGAAAACGCACACAAAGTGGATAAGAAAGTCACAAATTGGCGTCAAACTCTCGTTGGTGGTTTTCCTCCCGGTGAGCCCTTTTTTCTTCCCTTTAGTGGCTCACCGGGTGGGAAGGTTTCGTTTCTTTCGGTAATGCTGTGGGTAATGCCGATCCGCTCTCACACTCATTCCTGGCGCACACGCCACATTGGGCAAAAGAGCATGGGTCTGCGCGCCAGAACCCTCACCTCATTTGGGCTGATCGCTTTCACCACATCACTGCTTGCCGGTATTGCTACTTATTCCTTTTCCCGCACGTATTTGCTCGAGCAACGCGGCAATGCCGTCACGACTCAGGCCTTTAGTAACGCCCGCCTCATGGGCACCTATCTTGAGACCCAACGAGATGCAGTGGGATCACTTGTTTCATTTATACGCACCGAAACCGATGGGTTCGCTGTCTTACAACTTACCCCCGAAGGGTTTTTCTATTCTGTAGATCCGTTGACGTTCACTCAAACCGACATTCCTCAAGAACTAGTCAAAATAGTTCAAAGCGGAAAGGCTGCTTCCCAGAAATTCTCTTTCAATGGTCGCTTATACGAAGCAGTCGGCACACCTGTTTCTGCCGTCGGGGCCAACTACTTCGAAATATTTTCGTTACGTGAAACCGAACGAATTATTAGATTCATTTTGAGTGCAGTAATTGCGGGCCTCGTCATCGCTACGTCTACAGGGCTACTTCTTGGATGGTTTGCCTCTAAGCGTCTGCTGAGACCAGTTGGGCGTGTTGCTGCTACCGCTGCAGAAATTGCGGAAGGGAAACTTGACGCTCGTCTGACTCCTGAGACCGACCCCGACCTCGATCAATTAGTGACCTCGTTCAACGCAATGGCTGACGCTGTTCAAGAAAGAATTGAAAGAGAAATTCGATTTGCTTCCGATGTGAGCCATGAACTGCGTTCACCCATCACTGCACTTACTGCAGCCATTGAGGTGCTTGCGGCAAAGAAGCATGAACTGAGCGACCGTAATCAGCAAGCATTCGACATCATCGACACACAGGTACGACGTTTCGACCGCATGGTCATTGATTTGCTGGAACTGTCACGTTTGGAATCTGGGGCGAGCCAACTGCGCCTGGAGTCTGTTGACATTGAAGACCTCATCGCCCGCATCGCACAGCGATTTCAGTTTGGAAGCATTCCACTACTCAATACCAGTTTGGTGAAAGTTCACATTCTTGTTGACCGATTGAGAATTGAACGCGTCTTAGTGAATCTCTTGGGAAATGCCGCAGAGCACGCCGGAGGAGCCACAGCAATCACAATTCACCAAGATCAGCGTCATCTCACTATCCATGTTGATGACAATGGTCCAGGACTACCAGAAGAAGAACGTGTTGAGATATTTAGCCGCTTTGCCAGAGGACGCAATGCCGCGCGAGGCACAGGATCGGGTCTAGGACTCGCAATAGCAATGCAACACGCAAAAGTAATGAACGGCGACATCGTTATTTCGGATCAGACGAACAATGCTCATTCCGGTTTGCGATTCACTCTCTCTATCCCAGTGGAAAGCGAAGCGTCATGAAGGTGAAAGTGCTGCCGCTTCTTTTAGTAATGCTTTGTGGAACATCTGTGCTCAGTGCCTGTGGACCGAGCCCAGATGGGAATGCTCGTATTCTGACCGATGTACCTTTCGGACTTGATCAGACAACTACCACGTCGACGACTATCCCCGCCTCAACAACTACTAATCCTGAGTCTGAACTCACCAACCAAGTTTCCCTGTATTACGTTTCCACTAATAGGCTCATTAGTAAGCCGCAGAGTGTGAAACAAGAATTCACGGCACAAGACGCAATTAACTCTCTTCTCACCATCCGCCCTGAGAGCGAAGAAGGCAGCTATTCACGTAGTGCGATTCACAAGAACTTAAGCCTGACTGTAGAAGTCACACGCGGTCTTGCAGTTGTCGATGCAAATAAATCGCTACTTGAAATTATTACAACACTTGAACAGCGACTCGCAATTGGGCAAATTGTTCTCACGCTCACGTCTTTACCTGGCATTGGGCAAGTGCTCTTCACAGTTGACGGGGTGCCTCAATCTGTTCCTCGAGGAGCAGGCGATACCGCGAAGGCAAACCAGCCAGTTGCATACGACGATTATGTGAGTCTTTTGCTCACATCGTCACCTTCGAGCCCATTGTTTATTGCGCCCCAAAATGAAGAGTTAATACCCTAGGCGCTCAACTCGATCTGCTTTTTGTTGCCAATTTTTATCGACCACCACGTGCAATTCAATGAAAGCACCCGGCGCCATTTGCATGCGCACTCGCTCACCCACCTGTTTTAAGATCGCACCTTTTTTGCCAATGACCATGCCCTTTTGGCTGTCCCGCTCGACAACGATCTCACAACGCACACGAGGCCATTCCCATTCCGTCACTCGCGTTGCGATGGAATATGGCAATTCATCGAAAACAAGGGCAAGCAGTTCTTCACGAACCAACTCAGCGACCCATTCTGCTTCTGGAGTGTCTCGCACTTCGTTGGGCGGGTAATACATTGGGCCCTCTGGCATTGCTGCGAGAAGTGCAGACTTTAAGGCATCGACACCTTCGCCCGACTTTGCCGAGACGGGAAAATACTCCTCTGCGTTGAGTGCAGAAAGCTTGACGAGTTGCGACAGCACTTTTTCGCGAGATGCAATATCGACCTTGTTGATAATGACAAAAAACCGCATTCCATCTCGCGCCAAGTTCACATTGTCGACGACCCACTGGTCGCCACTTCCAAAGCTTTGAGTTGCATCAATAACCAAGCAAGAAATATCTACGTCATCTGAACTGGCAAGTGCAGTTGCGTTCACACGCTGACCAAGGGCACTCACTGGCTTATGGAGTCCTGGAGTGTCGACAAAGATCACTTGTGCTGGAGGCACAGTGAGAACTCCGTGAATACGGTGCCTCGTTGTTTGCGGCTTATCGGAGACAATGCTCACTTTTCTACCCAAAATGGTGTTGACCAGTGAAGACTTTCCTACATTTGGTCGACCCACAAATGCGACGAAACCACTATGCGTAACACCAACGTTGTCCATGGACACTTATTTACCTGCTAACAATTGAAGAATAGGACCAAAATCAGCGAGCCCTGATTCAAAGACTGTGTAATGACTAATTCCTGTTTCAACGCGACGTTGAAGAAGCTGGTCGGCACACTGCTCTACTGTTCCCAATACTACGTGAGGTATTGCAAAAACATCTTCCGGATTCTCAAGCCCGTATCCACGAGACAACTTTTCAATAATTGGCAGTCGCTCGTTGGTGACAAATACATTCGTTAAATTTGTATGCAGCTCAATTTCGCCCATGCGCTCACCTGCGGCATCTCGCACCCATTGCAATTTTTCTAAGGTTGCTGCACCTGTTGCATTTGCCGCCGACTCACGACCAACTTTTCCTGCAGACATGTTGGGAACCAAGCTCACAATGTTGGCTACTCGAGCTGCATAAGACAACACTCGTTTTCCCCCACCACCTATGAGCAATGGCGGATGAGGCTGCTGCACTGGTAACGGGTCATTTGCTAATTCATTGAGCTGGTAATGCTTTCCTGAGAACGAGGCCGAAGGAAGTGTCCAACAAGCTCGAAGAATCTCCACGGCCTCCATCAGTTTTTCAATTCGTTCTCCTGCAGCAGGAAACACCTGACCGAGCGGTTCATGGTCGGCAGGCAACCACCCAGCACCGATTCCTACTTCTAAACGCCCGTCAGAAATCAGATCGATAGTTGCCAAGTCTTTTGCCAACAGCGCCGGATGAACACTTTCATTGTCTAATACAAGTGAACCGAGGCGAAGTCGTGATGAAATTTCTGCCGCACTTGCAAGAGCCGCAATGGGACCAAAGCCCTTTGTTCCACGATGCTGAGGCACATGTAGAACGTCGAAACCCATGTCGTCTATTTGTCGCACCAAAGAGCGCCAACCGTGGGCACTTGAGGACCCACTCGACATCACACTAAAACGAAAGGGACGCGGGGCAGATGACAGCGGTGCGGTACTCACAACTGACAGACTAAAGCCATGACATCCTTAGACCCTCGTCGGTGGTTCGACCGCATGCAACCACAAACGCTACAAATTGCCACCTGGCTGCTGTATCTCAATGGCTTTTTCGACGCAGTTGCCGTCCTCGACACCACGGGCTACCTCGGTTATTTGCGCGTGCGCTATGGCTTCGGCATCTTGCTCGGTCTCCTCCTCATCGTCGCATCTGGTGGCAGTGGATGGCTCATGGCTAATGGACGCAAAATGGGCTACTACATAGCAATTGGCGCCGCATTTGGTCCTTTCGTCCTGCGTTATTTCGCCTTCCGCGATGCTCCAGCTTCCTTCTTCGACAAACTCACTGGCGGAAGCTCACTGACCACAATTTTTGAGGTGGCCCTCATTGCGCTTCTACTTCATCCACAAAGCCGCGATCACCAACGTATTTGGTTCAAGTAGCCCAAATTTAGAGTTCTCTCGCTCTTTACTTGGCGTGACAGAATATAGATATGACATCGCAGCAACCAAAGATCATTGCAGGAATCGACGGCCTGAAAGCCGAAGTAGGAAACCACCTCGGCTACAGCAGTTACCTCACCATTTCCCAAGAACGCGTCAACCAATTCGCCGAAGCAACGGGTGACTTCCAGTGGATTCACGTTGATGTTGAGCGTGCGAAGACTGGTCCGTTCGGTGGCCCAATCGCCCACGGATATCTCACATTGTCACTTGGTCCAGTCCTTTTGCCGGAAATCTTTGCTGTCAGCGGCATCTCTATGGGCGTTAACTATGGTGCAAACAAAGTTCGGTTCATGTCGCCTGTACCAGTAGGAGCTCAGCTACGTGCCGGAGCAAAACTCATGAACGTCGATGAAATTGCTGGCGGCGCACAGGTCACTCTAGAAATCGTGTTTGAGTG
>CAIOHI010000156.1 GCA_903858075.1 uncultured Actinomycetes bacterium | reverse complement strand
TGAACGAGAAGGTCAAGATCGGCGCACTTATCTGGCCGCAGTTCACCGACTGGGCGTCCATGCGCTCCATGGCGGTCACCGCTGATCGCGTCGGCTACGACAACCTCTGGACCTGGGATCACGTCTACCCAATCATCGGCAATCCGAATGGCCCAATCTTTGAAGGCTGGTCCACACTCGTCGCCTGGGCCGAAGCCACCAAGAAGGTGCGCATCGGCCTGATGGTTGGCGCGAACACCTTCCGCGAGCCGGCACTCACCGCCAAGCTCGCCACCACGCTCGACCACATTTCTGGTGGTCGCGCCATTCTCGGCATCGGCGCCGCCTGGTTCGAAGAGGAGCATCAGCACTTCGGTCTGAACTTTGGCGACGGCTTCCCTGAGCGACTCCGCTGGCTCGGCGAGGCGCTACCAATCATGCGCGGCATGCTGGACGGCACCGAACCAACCGCAGCCGGCCCACGCTACAAGTCGCAGACCGTGCGCAATCTGCCAGCGCCAGTACAGAAGCACCTGCCGATCTTCATCGGCGGTGGCGGTGAGCAGGTGACGCTGAAGCTCGTAGCCAAGTATGGCGACGGCAATAACGTGGGCGGCACACCAGAACAGGTTGCGCATAAGGAAGAGGTGCTTCTGAAGCACTGCGCCGCCGTCGGCCGCAACCCAGACGAGATCGAACGCACCGTGGGCGTAGGGAACATGGTCATCCGCAACAACCCAGCCGACGCACAGAAGATCTACGAAGCGCAGTTCGGCAGGAACGGCATCTCACCGCTCTGGGAGAACCAGCCTGTGGGCAGCGTCGACCAGATCGTGGAGCAGCTCGCTCCATACGTGAAACTCGGCTACAAGCACCTGATCGCAGGCTTCTCCACCCCGCACGATGAGGAGTCCCTCATCCGCTTCGCCGAAGAGGTGAAGCCGCAGCTGGAGAAGATCTAGCGCCTATTGACATCTGAACTTCCCTCAGTACAGTGAGCATCAGGGCGTGGATTTCACTGCGCCACACATTCAGCCCGTCAACCACTCCGCCAATCGTGGACGCGTTACCACCTGAGAACCTCAATGGCAATCAAATCATAGATAGTTCCTGGTTGACTTGCATTCGTTTTATCCAGCACGAGACTCCACTTCGTCGGGAAAGCACTTTTAATCCCAGTACTAGCTTTCTTAAACTCACAAAAGTACTGTGACTGTCGTCCATCACCTGGGCCTCGAAGCAATCTAGAACCCGGGCATTTTCCTCCACCTTCTATATACCATGTGTGCTCATGAAGCTGAGTGCCACCCCCGTAGATTGCCAGCCTTGATACTGTTTTGGAATAGACGTTTGTTGCGCAACTTAAACTAATCGTGTCAGCAAATGGAGCACCTACTCTCTCTTTAGGATCTGCTCCGATGACTAACGCCTTACCAGCATTTTTTTTGTTTAAGGCTGTCACCCATTTCCGTGCATCTTTAAAGTACTCAGTATAAAAAGGATCACAGTCTTTATCTAATGGTGCTCCAACGGTGACTACGCCAATAATTTGATTCTTTAAACCTTTCGGCCAACAACTTGGCGGAATCTTTTCGTCTCCAGTTTGCGCCTCAGTTGGAACGTTTCCTGCTGCAACAAGTTGAATAATTCTGGCAATCAAGCCCCCTTGCGAGTGACCTATAAGCAAGATTTTATTCTTGGAGTTTGAAAGCGCTTGAATTCTCCAAGCTGCCTGATATGCATGGATGTATGCATCCATGGACGAAGGCATCTTCGCTGGGCAGCTCGCAGGCGCTCCATCCGGCCGCCAAGGGTGAAAACTTTGAATGACTTGTGGTTTTTGATCTGTCCGTGCCGCCGTACCCAGACCAGTATAGTTCAGGACAAAATGATTGCCGCGTGGGATGTTGAGCCGAGATTTGTTCGCTAGAGACCTGTAGATGTATTGATAATCATTCTGTAATCTAGAACCGGTTATATTTGAAGTTATGGGACCAGATGTCCCTTGCAGATATACAACTGTAGTTTTGGCTGGATCCCAGCTTGTAGCGTTCACTGATGGTGGATTCACGAACGTCGAAGCGCTAAAAATCGTTGCTGAGGTTATTACCGCAAGTACAGATCTTTGGAATGTAGTCATCGGTGCAAATCCTCTCGTGCAGCAACGGTCTCTCAAAAAATGAGATGAGCTCACTATAAGTTTCTTGCAGTGCTTGTCAATATGCTTGTGGCAGCGAAAGGAACGGATTTTGGAGCTACCATCGGCGCATGGCAAAGCCAACGAACCCTGCGGTACTCCTCGCCTGGGGCGATGACCTCCTCCTGATCGAGGAGGCGGTAGATGCGCTCGCGCAGCAGCTTGCTGTGGGCGGGATGGGGGCACCAGACCGCGTGCGTTTGAAGGCGGAGGGGCGTGGCTCCGGAGACGGGGCGGCGGTGCTCAGCAACCTGGCGCAGAAGTTGGGAACGGGCGGCCTCTTCGGTGGCGGTTCGCTGATGGTGGTGGCGGGAGCGGGGCGACTTGCGCGAACCAAAGAAC
>CAIOHI010000155.1 GCA_903858075.1 uncultured Actinomycetes bacterium | reverse complement strand
TTTCGTAGAGCGCTTGCCAAATTTGGCCGACTCGATATTTCGGTTCATTCGGGAAGAGTGATGCAATGTCTTCTTGTGTGGCGTCGTACAACGAAAGTGGGGAAGTGGTCATGATGCTTTCGTTTTCTCATGAATGTCGCCTACAAAAGCGCGTTCACGGTAGCGGGGGGTAAAACCAAGTTTTTCATACATTGCGACCGCGGCCGTGTTATTGCAGTCAACATAAAGCATTGCTTCGGTTGCTCCGTGCGCGGCAAGTGATTCTAAGCCCGCAACGGTAAGAAGCGAACCAAAGCCGTGTCCGATAAATGCAGGATCGACCGCAATGACGTAGATCTCACCCATGAGGTGTGTGCCAGAGTCGTGCATTTTTGTCCAGCAAAAACCTGCCATTTGGCCATCTTTATCGTGAATACGAAAGCCTTCTGGGTTGAACCAAGTTTCCATCATTCGCGACTTCAATATGTCGGCATTCCATCCACCTTGTTCAGCGTGGCTTGCAAATGCGGCGTTGTTAACGCGTAGCCATGCGTCTTCATCGACCCCAGGCACGAATGACCTGGTATGGAAAGGTGCGGTGCCGTCGGTCATTGTTTGAGGCAAGGGAAGTGAGCGACGCATTTGCATGAGCTCTCGCCCTGGGTGAAGACCCATCAGTTCTGCAAGGTTGAAATGAATACTGGTTGGCTCAAATACCCACCAGTGCACGTGGCCGCCACCTTCTTGTCGCACGATGTCGAGAGTGGCTTTCATCATTTCCGGGCCAATAGCTGCCATGTCATATCGGTGGTGTGGGTGCACCACAACGTCAATACTCCAACTGTCGTTGCCGCGTGACACTTGTGAGTAGGCGACGGCGTGATCGTGCCCCGCCTCAGTTGCTACAACAGCAGCAAAACCTGAACGTCCACCTTGGCGTAAATCGAGCCACAAGTGATCGGACAGTGCTCGGTGTCCGTCGGCACGCTCGGCTGCCCCGAGCAACTCATGAACTGCCGCAAATTCAGCATCGTTCACATTGCGGAGTATCTCGAGGCGAAGCATTCGCTTAGGGTATCGGGGTGTCGTGACCTACGGCGTAGCATTCGGTATGGCTAAGACACCTGCACGTAAACCGCGCACGCCTGCTGGCAGGTCTGCACTCGTGCTCGAGAGATTAAAAGTGGAGTATCCGGTCGCCATTTGCGAACTGAATCATCGCAACCCATACGAGCTCTTAGCGGCCACCATTTTGTCGGCGCAATGTACCGATGTGCGGGTGAACATGGTGACCCCGGCACTGTTTGCGAAGTACCCGAGCCCACACGAGCTCGCTGTGGCAAACATTGGCGATGTAGAGACCCTCGTTCGTTCCACAGGTTTCTATGGCTCAAAGGCGAAGAACCTCATTGGAATGGCAAATGGGCTCATCGATCGCTATGGCGGCGAAGTGCCCAAAGAGCGCGAAGAGTTGGTCACGCTTCCCGGAGTGGGGCGAAAAACTGCAAACGTTGTGCGCAGCGTGGTGTTCAACTTGCCGGGTCTCGCTGTCGATACGCATGTGGGAAGGCTGTCTCGCAGGCTTGGCCTGACCAAACACGAAGACCCCGTGAAAGTGGAACTTGAACTCAACGACTACCTGCCACCTGAAGATTGGGGCGGGTTTAGTTTGCGACTCATTTTGCACGGGCGTCGGGTGTGCGATGCGCGCAAGCCAAAATGTCGCGAGTGCATGCTTGCCGATATCTGCCCTTCAGTCAGTATCTAGCGCAGCCTCGCGAGGTGTGCCACAATCGTCAGATGTCTTCCACTCCACGATCTGAAACATTTATGGCATTGCGTAATGAGCTTGCCGCCTTTGGAGAGTCGGTCGAGCGCGTGCGTTCACGAGCCATGGAGCTTGAGGGTCGTCCAGGAGTGAAGCAGCAAGAAGACATTCATCGCGCCATCATTGAAATGCAGCGGTCGCTCGATTCCGCTCGCAAAGCGGTTGACCGAGCACTGAAGATTGTGAAGAACACCTAAATACACCTCATCTGCGGGCTCTGCTTCTGTATCGTTGAGCAATGGCTCGTTTCCCACTTCGTAGTGACCTGCAGGTAATGCAGGGGTATCACTCGGCGCAAGTAGACGTGCCCATTCGCCTCAATACCAACGAG
>CAIOHI010000154.1 GCA_903858075.1 uncultured Actinomycetes bacterium | reverse complement strand
CAACAGCCCCGTAACCACCGAGAGCGGCTGCACGAGACCCTGTTTCTATGGTTTCAGATTCTTCACGACCAGGTTCACGCAAGTGGGTGTGCAGATCTACAAATGCGGAGGTAACGACACAAGCTGTTGCATCGATGCGTTGTGGTCCGCCTTCGCTTTCAGCGGCATACTTCGCAGAAAGTTGAGGGCCGACTTCCTGTACGACCCCCTGGTCAACCATGACGTCGGCAAGTACTTCGCCAGAAGCATTGACAACTGTTCCTCCAGTAATGAGAACCGATTTGCTATGAGACATCTCTCTCTTCTTTCGTCATTTCATTCGTGGCCGCTGGACCTAGCAGTGAAAGCAATACAGCCATGCGGATAGATACTCCATTAGTTACTTGTTGTGTTATAAGCGACCCAGGAATCGACGCAGGATCTACACCAATTTCCACCCCATGGTTCATGGGACCGGGGTGCATCAACTTGAAGTGAAGAGGAAGCCTCGCCAACCTCTGCGCTGTTAAACCAAAATGCAGTGCATATTCATTGACTGAGGAAATGAAAGCCGCGTTCATGCGTTCGTGTTGCATGCGCAGGAGGTACACAACATCAACTTCCCCAAGAACTTCATCGAGATCATGCGATACAGAAACCGGCCACTCGTGGCGCGTATGAGCGGCATTGCTGTAAATGAGAGAAGGCGGCAAAAGCGACGCTGGAGCAACGAGCGTGACCTTGGCGCCAAGTAGAACGAAAGCTCGCACCGTGCTGCGCGCAACTCGACTATGTCGAATGTCTCCAACCATCGCTATACGCACTCCTGCAAGCGAATTACCCATTTCAAGGGCACGAGTGAGAGTGAAAGCGTCGAGTAACGCTTGAGTGGGATGTTGATGTGCGCCGTCGCCGGCATTCACAACATGAGCATTTGTCCACTGCGTCATTGCAAGTGGCAAACCAGCAGTTTTATGTCGAACTACAAAGGCGTCTACCCCCATCGCCGACAGAGTTTCCACTGTGTCGCGCAAACTTTCGCCCTTGTTCACGCTTGACGACGTTGCACTAAAGGTCATCGTGTCGGCCGACAAGCGTTTAGCGGCCGTCTCGAACGACAAGCGGGTACGCGTGCTGTCTTCGAAGAAAAGACTGACCACTGTCTTGTGGCGCAGAGCAGGAACTTTTGGTTGAGACCGCTTTTGGATTTCGCTCATTTCGTCGGCAAGCGACAACATCTGCTGTACTTCACCAAGCGACAGGTCATCCATGGAGAGAAGGTGCTTCATGCGTGCGCTCCTGGAAAAATTTCCACACCCGACATGCGCACGAGTACTTCATCATTTACATGAGTAGGGAGATTCTTCCCCACAAAATCGGGCCGAATGGGAAGTTCCCGATGTCCACGGTCGACCATTACTGCCAAACGTACGGCTCGTGGTCGCCCAAATTCAATGAGTGCATCGAGTGCTGCACGCACCGTGCGTCCGGTGTACAAAACGTCGTCGACAAGTACTACCAATACCCCATCGAGGCTGCAGGGAACATGCGAAGTAGCCACTTCGAGAGTGGGGCGTAACCCGATGTCGTCTCGGTACATGCTGACATCGATGGATCCGAGCACCACAGGTGTATTTGGTTGTATTTCTATGATGTTGGAATGGATCGCTTCAGCAAGCCATACGCCTCCATGCTGAAGACCCATGATGGCTATTTTTTCCGGAGAACTGGGGGAACCGGCCAATGAGGCAACGTGTTCAATAATTTCATGAGCGATGCGGCGTATCGCGCGCTGCACATCGTTGCTGGTCAGCACACTGGCTGCCTTCTCTGTATTCGTCATATTGCCTTCCGTTCGAGTCTCTCAGGACCCGTTTGACGGTGAATTTCTTTCAGGTTAGCAGTTATTTGGCATTTGGGCGAACAGATTCGAGCAAAGCTGACAGTATTCCGTTCACAAAACGCCCCGAGTCTTCTGTTGAGAAGCGTTTGGCGAGTTCAATGGCCTCGTTCATGACTACGGCAGTGGGCACATCGGGGAATTCACGCAATTCGTGCAGAGCCAAGCGCAAAACTGCACGGTCGATCATGGGCATCCGTTCGAGGCGCCATCCTTTGGCCCGCGACGAGATCATTTCGTCGTATGTGACCTGTGCTTCTTCAACTCCTAGCGCAAGTGCAACTGCGGCACTATGTGGAACCACCACCTGCTCACGCACCACATCGCCTACCGAGATTGAGCGCGATTCAGCTTCATAGAGCAAGATGAGTGCCTGTTCACGAGCATCTGAAGCATGGCCCGGGGCGAAGTTCCCTTTCGGGGATGCATTTTTCATTTAAACGCGCGTGATGTATTCGCCGCTGCGGGTGTCGACTTTGACCTTGTCACCAGGGTTAATGAAAAGAGGCACTTGAATAGTTTTACCGGTTTGCAAAGTGGCTGGCTTACGAGCACCCGATACGCGGTCGCCTTGTACGCCAGGGTCGGTTTCGGCAATGAGCAGTTCTAGTGAAGCAGGCATTTCCACACCAACGATTTCTGTTCCGTGGAAAGCAATAATGACAACCGCAGACTCGATGAGATAGTCAACTGCCTCACCAAGGGACGTAGGACCAACATTTGTTTGGTCGTATGAATCGGTATCCATGAACACATATTCTTCGCCGTCTTTGTACAGAAATTGCATGTCGCGCTTATCAATAATGGCTTGCTCGACCTTGATACCAGCGTTGAACGTTTTTTCTAGCAAGTTGCCGTTCCGAACGTTACGCAACTTGGTGCGCACGAAGGCGCCGCCCTTTCCTGGCTTCACATGTTGAAACTCCACAACAGTAAAGAGCCCGTTGTCGAGCTCAAGCGTGATGCCATTTTTGAAATCGTTCGTGCTAATTGAAGGCATAATCTTTCCTAAGAGTTCTGTGTTGAATATGGTGTTTTTGGGCTGAGAGATATGTTGGAGTGGCCTGCCGAGGTAACGATGAAAAGATCTTCCACGCGCACACCACCAAGTCCCATACGATACGCCCCAGGCTCTACAGTCACCACGTCATACTCGCAAAGAACGTCTAAAGATCTCGGGTTTATCCAAGGCGCTTCGTGAATGAGCAGCCCTACCCCATGTCCAACGCCATGATTTAGTTCATTTTCCAGCCCAGCCTGTGCGAGTACCTCACGGCAACGGGTGTCGATGCTTGAAGCCAACACACCAGGTGCAACAAGCTTGCCACCTTCTTCACAAGCGAGCTTCACGGCGTCGAAACGTGCCAAGAGTTCCTTCCCCCGCGACGTTGACCCTTTCGTACTAATAAATGAACGAGTCATATCTGAGTGATAGCCATCGACCAAGGCGCCAAAATCAATAACAACAACTTCATCGTCGTTCAGCACTTTCCGGCTCGGCCGATGATGAGGAAGCGCAGAATTTTCTCCGAAGGCAACAATGCTCGGAAAGCTCACATCTTGCGCACCCATTTCCCGCATCGCGTAATCGAGATGTAAGCAAAACTGCTCTTCTGAGATACCCGGCAACAAAAGATGCAGCACGGAATGTAGCGCTTGATCGGCAATTGATGCGGCCAAAGTAATGCGCTCTAACTCTGCTGATGATTTTTTCCTTCTCAAATCAATGAAAACTTCTTGAATCGCATTCCATATGAATTTCTTATGCGTTGCGCTATGCGATTCCATTTCAACTTCAAGTTGTTGCAGCATCTCGACAGAAACATCGTGCGACTCAATGCCCAAACAGACATTCCCCGCCGATTCACTACTCTCCATCAATTTGCTCACAACAAACTGCAGTTGCTCTTTCGCAGAACGTTTCTCCACAACTTCCACGGGGGAATTGCCGAACTGCAATTGCTGCTCGGCTTGGGCGATGTAGCGACCATCGGTGATGAGATATGAAGGCAACTCGGGATGTGCCGACACCAACACCATTCCAGCTGAACCAGTGAACCCGGTCAGCCAACGAATGTTGACCGCAGAAGTAACGAGAACCGCCTTGCAACCCGACAGCGCATCTACGTTGCACAGCACTTCGCGTACTGCATTAATGCGATGCGAAACGTCTATTGGCGAAAGAGTATTCGCAGGCATTAGTGATGAGACTGGAAATAATGAGATAAGCCAGCAACGGCCAACTCGTAGCCTGCAGCCCCAAAGCCGGCGATTGTGCCAATTGCTAACGGGGCAACCACACTGACATGGCGCCAAGATTCACGTCGCAGGGGCTGCGATAAGTGCACTTCCACGATGGGGCCGTTATACGCGCTCAATGCATCGTGAATTGCCCACGAGTAATGCGTGAAGGCACCTGGGTTAATAATGATTGCGGCATGGTTCTGGCGCGCGTCGTGGATGGCAGCAACGAGGTCGGCTTCACTGTTTGATTGCATATCGCTGAGCGACCAGCCGAGTAGTTCAACAGCTTTTCGCACTGTTGCAACATGATCGAGAAGTGTTGCAGAGCCGTATATTTCTGGTTCGCGCGAACCCAACAGATTCAGGTTTGGGCCGTGCAAGAGAAGCACCGACTTCACATTTTTTTCCAGAGCCATGATGCAGAGTACCTCTTTACGACTTGCTCGTCATGCGATTTAGAGCCTCAACTACCGACTCTTGCGCAACCGGTGAGACCGTTTCCAAGCCATTGGGCCCATCAAGAATAAATGTGAGCCCGTCAATGGCTTTTTTATCTCGCGCCATGACCTCAAGCCACTCTTGCACGTTCATGCCGCTCGGCAAATGAGACTGTAAGCCATATGTGCGAATGACGTTGTAGTGGTGCTCAACTCTTGCGCTGTCGATGCGACCCATAACGTGAGCAAGATGCGCCGCACAGAGCAAGCCAATTGCCACTGCCTCGCCGTGGGCATATTGATGGTGCGTTGTGGTTTCAATGGCGTGACCAAATGTATGGCCGTAGTTCAGCAAAGCCCTGATTCCACCTTCACGTTCATCGGCCGCCACGATGTTGGCCTTAATTTCGACGCACAGCGCAATACGTTCTTCAACTGACAGGGCAAGCATGTCGTCGCCGGTGAGAAAGTGATACTTCGCCACTTCTCCCCAGCCGCATTTCAGTTCTTTTTCCGGCAAGGTGTCTAAATAATTGGTGTCACAAATGACTCCACTGGGTTGCCAGAAAGCGCCAACAAGGTTTTTGCCTTCGGGAAGGTTGACGCCCGTCTTGCCGCCAATTGCTGCATCGACCATTGCCAAAAGAGTGGTTGCAACATGGACTACAGCAGTACCCCGATGATATGAAGCCGCTGCGAATCCGGCGATATCTGTGACCAGCCCACCGCCTACGCCAATGACTACGTCGTTACGCGTGAGACCAAACTGCGCAAATTGGCGGCACAGGTCTTCAATGGTTGACAGAGATTTGTGTTCTTCACCAGCAGGAATATGAATAGTGAGTGTAGGAATTTCTAAATCGGGTATGGCCGCAATGCCAGACTGGGTGACTACCACCGCGCGCTGAGACGACGTCGGTAAGAGTTTGTGGATGCGCGAGACGGCGCCCTTCCCCACAAAGACGCTGTACGAACGTTCACCAAGCGGCACGAGTACTTCTTGTATGGAGGGGATGGAATTTGGGCTCATCAGGTGCTCACAAATCAGAATAATTAATAGTTGACATCACTGTTCTCACAATACGTTGAATTGACATTGTGTCGGTGGAAATTTCCATATCGGCAGCCTCGCTGTACCAAGGGTTTCTTCGAGCCACAAGAGATTTCAACACCTCTTCCCTCGCACCTTTACCTTTAGCCTGCGCAAGTAACGGTCTGTTCTGAGAGCGGGCCGTGCGTTCAAGCATGACGCCTACAGACGCTTGTAGCCAGACCACCAGTGTTCCTTCGCTCTTTTTTTCTGCAAGAAGTGTTCGACACTTCTCAGATTCAAGGATTCCCCCACCAGTAGAAATAACGAGGGGTCGGTCTTCGCCAAGGAGTTCTGAGAGTTTTGCAATTTCCTGCAAGCGAAAATGGTCTTCCCCATCTTCGTCAAAAATGTGAGCAATATCTTTTTGTGCATCTCGCTCGATTGCAGCATCGGTATCGACGAAGTCTCGATCTAATTCTTTCGCCAAAACACGCCCAACGGTACTTTTACCGGTGCCCATTAACCCAATGAGAACAACATGATGCACCGGAAGAGGCGCACCGTTCACAACGACTCAATAAAGGAACGATGATTCCTTTGGAATTCCGCAATAGAGTCGCCACCGAATTTCCTTTGCGCTTCAGCAGCAAGAACTAACGCAACCATGGTTTCTGCAACAACGCCCATTGCCGGCACTGCAGTGACGTCGGTGCGCTCTTTGAAACTTACGGTGTTTTCTTTTGTGACAGTGTCGACGGTTTGCAAAGTTGGCCTATTCAACGTGGCCAATGGCTTCATTGCGGCGCGCACCACAACCATTTCACCAGTTGTCATTCCGCCTTCGGTTCCACCGGCCAACGCCGAGAGTCGATGATAAACACCGTTCTCCGCATCCCATTCAATTGCATCGTGAGCCTGGCTACCTCGACGACCTGCTACTTCAAAGCCATCGCCAATTTCCACACCTTTGACCGCCTGGATGCTCATGACAGCTTGAGCCAACATGGAATCGATCTTGCGATCCCAATGAACATGGCTACCAAGACCTACAGGCACGCCATAAGCAAGAACTTCAACTACTCCGCCCAGGCTGTCGCCTTCACGTGCAGCATCTTCAATTGCCGTCACCATGCGCGCTTCAACCGAGGTGTCGAAACAGCGCACAGGACTTTCATCGATTGCTGCAAGGTCGGACATGGTGGGTCGCACTTGCGAAGGAGCCCGAACGTCACCCATCTGAATGACATGAGACAGCACTTCAATGCCAATGGAGCGCAAAAGAAGTTTCGCAAGTGCCCCTGCAGCTACGCGGGCGGCTGTTTCGCGAGCGCTTGCTCGTTCAAGAACATCACGAGCGTCGGTAAAACCGTATTTTTGCATTCCCGCAAGGTCGGCGTGACCAGGGCGCGGCTGCGTGAGCGGATCTTTCGTTTGGCCCGGCGCAGGAGACATTTCTTCATGCCATTTATCGCTGCGGAACCATTCGGTGTTTTGAATTTGAATAGCAACTGGCGAACCAAGGGTGCGCCCATGACGAATTCCACCGAGGAGCAGAATTTCGTCGACTTCAAAGCGTTGGCGTGGCCCACGACCGAAACCTAAGCGCCGACGACCCATTTCCTCTTGAATGTCTTCCATGGTGACGGGCAACCCTGCAGGAAGCCCTTCCACAATAACTACGAGGGCTTGACCATGAGATTC
Source organism: uncultured Actinomycetes bacterium (assembly GCA_903858075.1). Classification (GTDB taxonomy): domain Bacteria; phylum Actinomycetota; class Acidimicrobiia; order Acidimicrobiales; family Ilumatobacteraceae; genus F1-20-MAGs119. Next base: position 5,767 of record CAIOHI010000154.1, on the reverse strand, counting down.
ACCGGCAGTGAGATAGCGCAACATCGCTTCAGAGGTTATCTGCCCCGCCGAGCGAGTTCGCGCTCTGCTGCAAATCGCATGCGCATTGGGTCTGGATTCGACCCTGTCCACAGCAATTGCTGCGCCTTTGCTTGGTAGACCAGCATCCATAGGCCGTCGATGGCCTGCGCCCCGCTATTGCGAGCATCGAGCAGCAACTGAGTTTCGAGAGGCTGATAGACGGCGTCGAGAACTACATGATGCGATCTCAGTAAGTCTTTGGGAAGTGGAGTCTCTCCTGCAGGGACACCTTGTTTCATGCCAATGGGAGTGGTGTGAATGATGACATCTACTTCAGGGACGTCGGAGAGTTGAGCAATATGCCCCTTCCCAGATGCAAGCTGTACAGCTTCATGCGCACGATCTTTCGACCTATTCATGACGCCAATGCGTGACACATTGGTATGCGAGAAGGCTTCAATACACGCCCGTGCAGTTGCTCCTGCGCCAATGACAAGTACCGACTTCCCTTGCAGTTGCACTCCGTGATGCGCAAGCGCATCTACGCAGCCTGCACCATCGGTGGAATCGCCATACAGGCTGCCATCGCTTTGGGGAATCAGAGTATTGACCGACGACAACGCATGAGCCCTTGGAGAAACAGTGTCGCAGAGTGCCAGAACTGCCTCTTTGTGTGGCATTGTGACCGAAGCACCGAGAAAGTGCTGTGACTGCAGACTCCGGACCATGCTTCCCAAATTTTTTGGCGACACGTCGCATGAAAAATACCTGGCGTTCACTGCTACGTGTTCAAAACAATCGTTATGAATTGCCGGAGACAAACTGTGGGCAACTGGTTGTCCGAGCACGCAAGCAATACGCGCCGAGTGATGCTTACCAATTGCACTTTCTCCTCTGTTCACATCACACCTGCCAATTTAGCTTTTGCGATGTTCGCTTCGTGCTGTGCAAATGTTGCAGCGAAAACGTGCCCGCCCTCTTTATCTGCGATGACGTAATATAAGTATTCGCACTTTTCATTTGACTTCAGACCAGCGCAAATGGGGTCTCCAGCTGATGGATTAGGAGATGGGTTCAATGCGGCTCGTATTGAAGCGCGACCAGGTTGCGCAATAGGCGTTGGCGGCAAGCCCTTATACAAATATGTGTTGTACGGGAAATCGAGCTTCTGCAACTCACTAATAGATAGTGCCGCATCTTGCTTGTACCGCAGTGTTGCATCTATTTGCAGCAGCATCTTGCGCTTTAAACGGTTGTAAATAACGCGCGCAATTTTGGGGCGATCTGCGTCGACCTTTGCTTCGCGTTCAATCATTGACGCCACGGTAAGAACTTCATATGGGCTGTATCCGAGTTGTGCTTCAGATTTTGCAATGCCTTCTTGACGCCCTACCCGTTCCATGAGGCCAGCCATTCTCTGCAACACGCGAGTAGCTGAATCGTCACCCGATATTTGGTACGTATCGGGGAACAACAAGCCTTCGAGATTCGTTGACCCACTGGGGGCAAACGCCGAAGTAGCCACGCCACTCACCGATTGCTGCAAGAAGTTTGCCGCATCGAGTCTTGGAACTTTCTCGGCGAGCCGTGAAGCCATTTGTTCCAAGGTGAAACCTTCTGGGAATGTGACATTGGTAAAAGTTTGTTCGGGTGGCGTATTCAGTACGGCCATAATGTTGCCCATGTGATCGTGGGGCTTCAAAAGGAAATAACCCGGGTAAAACGTGATTCCGCCCTTGCGCCCCACATACCAACGAAACACTCGAGCACTAGTAATGATCTTTTCTTTTTCAAGCCTGCTGCTTACATTGTTCAATGTGTCATTGGCCGCCACTGTGAAGTTCACCGCACTCGTCGGGTCACCAACTGGGTTTACCTGACGCAGGTACCACAGCGACCCGCCACCAGCAATGAGTACCAAGGCAATGAAAATACTGACGACAACAAGAACGAGCGACCGCGAAGGACCTGTTGTTTGACCCTGTGTTGCAAGGTCGTGGACGGGAACTTCATCGATGATGTCCCACGGGTCTTCATTCCAGTCGTTGGTCATTTACAGGTTCGCCTGGCGATCGAGCCATGATTGCAACATCACAGCAGCAGCAACTTTATCGACCACGCGACGGCGCGCTTGAGCGTTCATGTTGGCTTCAATCATCGCTCGGTCTGCACTCACTGTTGTGAGGCGCTCATCGTACGTACTTACAGGCACATTGACCACGGTAGCCAATTGCTTCGTCTCGGCAATGGCAGCACTTGCGGCTTTCCCCACTGAACCATCCATTGACAGGGGCAGACCCACGACAACAGCTTCGCATTCTTCTTCTTCCACCAACAGACGAATGTTGTCGTGATCTTTTTTTGTACTACCGGATCGCTGCAAAACCAAGAGAGGCGATGCAATGGTTCCGCTGCGATCGCTGACCGCTATACCTATTCGTTTTGAACCTAAGTCGATACCAAGTACGCGCAAAGGCCTCGTCACAACTAGGCACCAAGTGCTTCTTGAACGGAAGCCCCAGCTAGAGAAATGGCTTCTGGTAGACCGGCGGCATTTTTTCCACCGGCTGTAGCAATGTCGCCCTTTCCGCCTCCGCCGCCGCCCACTGCCTTCGCAGCAGCCGCAATAAGGCTGCCCGCAGAGACTGAAACGCTTGGAGTTGTCGCAGCGACGATGGCCACGCCTCCTGTGTCGGTAACACCAGCGAGTACAACCGCTCGTATTCCGCTGACATTACGGATAGCTATTGCTAGTTCCCGCAGATCTCCGGGCGTCAACCCATCGATCTGTTGCACTACTCCACCATTGACCGCAGTTTCCGCAATTTCAACTGCCTGAGTAGCTGCAAGGCGTGAGCGTAAGATGCGATTCTCGTCTTGCAATGCACGCATATCGTCGATCTTGCGCTCGATATAGACGTTCAGTGTGTCGGGAGTTGCGCCAAGCAGCTCTGCCGCATGAGACAGTGTGACATTTTGTTGCTGGATGAATGCAAGTGAATGTGTTCCGGCAACAGCTTCTATACGGCGCAAGTTTGAGCCAATAGAACTTTCAGACAAAATTTTAATTGCCCCAATATCGCCGGTGGCACCAACATGAGTTCCTCCGCAGAGTTCCACTGAGTCACCTGCATCAAGCACGCGCACGAGGTCGCCATACTTGTCGCCAAAGAATGCGATAGCTCCGGCTTTTGTTGCCTCATCTTTTGATGTTTCATACACCGAGACACCGCAGTTTTTCAGCACTTGCAAGTTGGCAATACGCTCGATCTCTTGGAGTTCTTCTGCAGAAACTGCCGCGTAATGGCTAAAGTCAAAACGCAAACGGTCTGGCTCTACAAGTGAACCGGCCTGTTTTACATGCTCACCAAGAACCTCACGCAGCGCCCAATGCAACATATGAGTAGCTGTATGGTGACGACGAATTTCGGTACGGCGTGCATCGTTGATGGTGGCTACAACTTGAGCATTCAACTTAGGGATACCACGCACTACACGACACAGATGCATACGCAGGTTAGGTAGAGCAAAGGTTGTATCGAGTACTTCCAGTTCACACTCGGTGTTTGAGATTGTTCCGGTGTCTCCTACCTGACCACCGCTTTCTGCGTAGAAAGGAGTGGTGTCAAGAAAGACCTCGAAACACCCATCGTGAAAAATGGATTCGTTGAGCCCAACAATTTTTGAGGCGGACTCGACTGACTCGTAACCCACGAACGAAGTGACTCCATTGACTTCCATGATGTTGCGATACGTGGCAATTTGCGAATCGTCAACTTTTCCACCCTTGCGTGCTTGCTTAGCGCGATCACGCTGCTGATCCATCTCAACACGGAATCCGTCGAGATCAACTTCAATTTCTCTTTCACTCGCTATTTCTTGTGTTAGCTCGAGAGGAAAGCCATAGGTATCGTGCAACAAAAATGCGGTAGAACCGCTGAGGTTCTTACCGCTCTTATCGAGTTCTTCATCGAGAATATGAGTGCCGGTTTTCAAAGTTTGACGGAACTTCTCTTCTTCGCGAGTGAGAACATCGACAATGAAATCTCGGTTCTTTTGAACATCGGGATACGCCGCGCCCATGCCATCAATTGCCGTGTTCACCAAACTAGGCATGACCAGCTTCTCGGTTCCCAAGATATAAGCATGACGCACCGCGCGTCGAATGATGCGTCGTAGCACATAGCCGCGGTTTTCGTTTGAGGGGAAAACCCCATCGTTCACAAGCATCGTGGAGGAACGGGCATGTTCTGCAAGCACGCGCAAGCTGAAACTGGACTTATCGTCATAGTCGCCAGAGAGATACTTTTTACCCGTTAACGACTGTGCCTGTTCTACCAACGGCATCAAGAGGTCGGTCTCCCACACAGAGTTTGTTTTTTGCATAAGCGCAACAATGCGTTCCAAGCCAGCACCAGTGTCGATGGAAGGTTTGGGCAAAGGCGTACGCGAACCGTCGGGCGCCTGGTTGTATTGCATGAATACGAGGTTCCAAAACTCGAGGAAACGGTCACCAAATGGATCGTTCAGAGGGCCACCGTCTGGGCCGAAGGCTGGCCCGCGATCGATGTGAATTTCTGAGCATGGGCCACATGGACCCGTATCGCCCATTTGCCAAAAGTTGTCTTTGTCGCCGAGCCGCTGAATACGCGACATCGGAACACCTACTTGCTCGTGCCAAATAGCTTCTGCTTCATCGTCACTTTCATGAACGGTGATCCATAGTTGGTCGCCATCGAAACCGAAGACTTCAGTAACGAGTTCCCATGACCACGGAATAGCACTCTCTTTGAAATAATCACCGAAACTAAAATTGCCGAGCATTTCGAAAAATACGAGGTGACGCTTTGTGCGACCAACGTCGTCGAGATCGTTGTGTTTCCCACCTGCACGAGCACATTTTTGAACACTCACCGCCCGCTTATACGGCGGTGTTTCATCGCCCACAAAATAGGGCTTAAACGGCACCATTCCGGCGACAGTGAATAGCACGGTGGGGTCATGAGGAATCAGGCTGGCCGACTCGACCTGAGCATGGCCTTTGGCAATGAAAAAGTCACGAAAAGCGTTTCGCACCTCGTTAGCTGAATGCGGACGAGCTGGGGAAGTTAACGGATTCGAGGGAGTACTCATTGCCCCAAATCTTAGCCGTTACGGCTTCGGTTGGAGTTCTGATTCACGCTCACGCATTGCACTTTGTCCTTCGTGAACGGCATCGGTGAAGCGAGAACGAACAGTTCGGGAGACTTCCCCCGCACGCACCTTGGCTCTTTGCGCAACTCGCGTTGGTGCAAGATCTTGTGCCGCAGAGACCACTCGCCTTTTTGCATAGCCACCTCCAATGAGGGCCACTACGAAACCTGCAAAGAACCAGACCAAACGACGCATATGTGCACCCTATCTGCCAGATTTTCTTCGCTGCCGTGTTTTGCGCTGCGAAGCCTGAGCGGGTGCTGATGTAGAGAATTTACGCAATCCACGTGACACTCCTCGTGCAACAGCGACTGTTTTGATGAGTGGAGAGGTAATAACCGTACGTGCGACCCGAGAGGTATCGGCTAACGCAGTACTCACCATTTCAGCCGAACCCAATACCCTGTCGAAACGCTCGAGGTCTTCGCGGGCATCATCAACAACTTCTCGCGTTTCGTCGGTGGCATCTCGTAGGTCTGCCATAAGTGGTAGCACGCGTGATTCAAACAGATCGAGATCTGAGCGCAACTCTCGTAGCGCAGACAACACCTGCAGTAAAACAATGCTTAAGGCT
>CAIOHI010000153.1 GCA_903858075.1 uncultured Actinomycetes bacterium | reverse complement strand
GCACCGACTTTGAAAACGATGGCGTGCCACGTGCCGACTGGGAAGCACTGTTGAAAGAAATGCGCCGTCGCGCCGATGCTGCTGGTTGGTTGCGTCTTGCCTTGCCAAAGGAATACGGCGGCCGTGATGCAAGCAACTTAGAGATGGCAATTATTCGTGAGCATCTCGCAACGAAGGGCTTGGGTCTTCATAACGATTTGCAAAACGAGTCGAGCATTGTGGGCAACTTCCCAACTGTGCTCATGATGCGTGACTTTGGCACCGACGAGCAAAAGAAAAATTGGATGCCAGGTTTCTTGGAAGGCACAAAGCGTTTGGCCTTTGGTCTCACCGAACCAAACCACGGAAGTGATGCCACATACTTGGAAACCACTGCATACCGCGATGGCAGTGAATGGGTCATTAACGGTATGAAGCGTTGGAATAGTGGTTTGCATCATGCAACTCACGACATCATTTTCGCCCGCACCAGTGGCACACCTGGTGACCCAGTGGGTATCACTGCGTTCCTTGTTCCGACCGATGCACCAGGGTTCAATGTTGATTTCTTTTGGTGGACCTTCAACATGCCAACAGACCATGCGGAAGTCAGCATGAAAGATGTTCGCGTAGGTGAAGAAGCTGTGTTTGGTCGTATTGACCACGGCCTTGAACTTGCGCAACACTTCGTGCATGAAAACAGAATTCGTCAGGCAGCTTCATCTTTGGGTGCTGCGCAATTCTGTGTGAATGAAGCTGTGAAGTATTCCAACAGCCGCATTACCTGGGGCAAAAAACTTTCAACGAACCAAGGGATCCAGTTTCCACTCATTGAGCTCCACACTGAGGCCGCCATGTTGCGCCAGATGGTTCGCTACACGGCCTGGTCGCTCGACAACAAACACCACATGGAAGTCACACACCTCGTTGCAATGTGCAACTACCGTGCCAACCGATTGGCCTGTGACGCAGCCGACCGGGCAATGCAAACCTGTGGTGGGGTGGGGTACTCACGGCACATGCCTTTTGAGCACATTTATCGCCATCACCGCCGTTACCGCATCACTGAGGGCAGCGAGGAAATCCAAATGCGCAAGGTAGGAAGCCATCTCTTCGGTTTTGGGCGTGGCTGACCACTAGCGTTGCCTCTATGGCAAGCGCAGATGGCACCCCAGTCGATATCAAACCCCGTAGTCGTGACGTAACCGATGGCCCACAAAGGGCGCCGGCACGTTCCATGTTGCGGGCAGTGGGTCTCACCGATGACGACTGGGCCAAGCCACAGGTTGCTATTGCTTCTTCGTGGAACGAAGTAACACCTTGCAACATGACACTGCGCAAACTTGCGCAGTTTGCCAAGGCGGGTGTGCGCAAAGCAGGTGGCGTTGCATTGGAGTTCGGCACCATCACAGTGAGCGATGGTATTTCCATGGGTCACGAAGGAATGCGTGCATCGCTAGTAAGTCGTGAAGTCATCACCGACAGCGTGGAGACCGTCATGCATGCCGAGCGGTTCGATGGTTTTGTTGGTCTTGCCGGTTGCGATAAGAGCATTCCATCAATGCTCATGGCAGCAGCGCGACTCAACCTTTCGTCGGTTTTTGTTTACAACGGTTCTATTTTGCCAGGGCAGTTGCACGGCGAAGCACTCGACATCACAAGTGTTTTTGAGGCCGTGGGCGCACACGCGCTCGGCACAATTACCGATGAAGAACTCAGCGATATTGAACGTAACGCATGCCCAGGTGAAGGTGCATGTGGCGGAATGTTCACTGCAAACACGATGTCATCTATTGCTGAAGCATTGGGCATGAGTCTTCCCGGAACTGCGTCGCCCCCAGCAGTCGATGTGCGTCGCGAAGGCGATGCAGAGCGTGCAGGTGAAGCAGTAATGAACTTGTTGCGTTTGGGTATTCGCCCGCGCGACATCATGACGAAAAAAGCATTTGAAAATGCAATTGCAGTTGTTAATGCATTGGGTGGAAGCACCAATGCTGTTCTGCATCTTCTTGCTATTGCGCACGAAGCTGAAGTGCCACTCGAGTTGGAAGACTTCAACCGCATTGCAGCAAAGGTTCCGCACATTGCCGATACCAAGCCAGGCGGCAAGTACCACATGACCGACATCGACCGTGTAGGTGGTGTTCCGGTGGTTTTGAAGATGTTGCTCGATGCAGGTTTGTTGCACGGCGACGTGATGACGTGTACCGGAAAAACGATGGCAGAAAACCTTGCCGAAATTAATCCTCCTGCACCCGATGGCGATGTATTGCACCCGCTTTCTGACCCCATTCACTCCGAGGGTGGCATCAACGTATTGACGGGCACACTGGCTCCACGTGGCTCTGTAGTGAAAGTTGCCGGCCTGAGCAAAGACCAGTTGCACTTC
>CAIOHI010000152.1 GCA_903858075.1 uncultured Actinomycetes bacterium | reverse complement strand
GTTTTTCAGCTGGAATTTCCTCGACCACAGTGCTGTACGGCTGGGTCAATTTCACAAATTCAGGGCTATTTCTGGCAATTTTGCGCTGAAATGAGTAATGCCGAGCTTGTGACTTGTGGGGAAAGTTCGGCACGGGTTCCACGGCGGGAGCATACTGAGTGAGTGAGTTCAAATGGTGCGCGCAGTTTTGCAATAGCGCCAGGGGCCCGTATCAAGGTTGTGCCAAGTGCGCCGCTGAGCGGCACGGTCAACGTACCGGGCGCCAAAAACTCGGTTCTGAAGCTCATGGCCGCTTGTCTCATGGCCGATGGCAACTTTGTGTTGTCAAATGTGCCCGATATTGAAGACGTAGTCACCATGAGTGAGTTGTTGTCGTCAATTGGTCTCGTCATCGAGCATCATCGCGATACCAAAGAGTTACACATTGCAAACAACGGCAATTTGCAGCTCTTTGCTCCGTATGAACTAGTGGAACGCATTCGCGCAAGTGTCAACGTGTTGGGCCCGCTGCTTGGCAGGTTCGGCGAAGTGCGCATTGCGCTGCCAGGTGGAGACGACTTCGGCTCGCGCCCCATCGACATGCACTTGCGCGGCCTCACCGAATTAGGTGCGCAGTTTGAAATGCGCCACGGCGATATTTATGCGCGCGCAGAACGTTTGCACGGCACCAACATCACGCTCGATTTTCCCAGCGTTGGCGCAACAGAAAACCTTCTGACCGCTGCGGTGTTCGCCAAAGGTACTACGTCAATAGAAAACGCAGCACGTGAGCCAGAAATTGGTGACCTCTGCAACATGTTGGTCGCAATGGGCGCCAGCATTGAAGGCATTGGAAGTTCCACGCTTGTTGTGCACGGCGTTGAACGCAATGCACTACGCGCAGTTCGCCACACGGTTGTGGCCGACCGCGTACAGGCCGCTACTTACATTGCGGCAACTGCAATTACTGGCGGTGAAGTAGTGGTGCGCGGTGCCATTGCGGGCCATATGGAAATGCTGCTCACACGATTCACCGACATGGGCGTTGTTCTTGTTGAGCAAACCGATGGCATTTTGGTTATTGGCCCGGAACGACTGAAAAGTATCGACGTGGTCACGCTTCCGTACCCCGGCATTGCAACCGACTACAAGCCACTTGTTGTTGCCATGTTGTCGGTTGCCGACGGTGTGGGCATCGTGACGGAAAACTTGTACCCCGGTCGCTTCCGTTATGTCGACGAATTGCAGCGCTTAGGCGCCAACATCCGCACCGACGGCCATCACGCAGTAGTACGTGGTGAGCTGAAACTCTCGGGGGCTCCAGTACGTGCTCCCGATATTCGTGCAGGGGCCGCGCTCGTTGTTGCAGGCCTTGTTGCTGAAGGTGAAACCATCATTTCTGATGTGCACCACATTGACCGTGGTTACGACGACCTAGTGGGTCGACTCTGTACCCTCGGCGCCAACATCACTCGACTCTGAGGACTTCTTGCCTGTCTGTCGCACACGCTGAGACGCAACACGCAGCAGCCACACCATGATGGCAATGGGCATCAACACCCATAAAATCTCGTCCCAGCCACCTTGGTGGGCGAGAATGGTGCAAATGAGGCTGAACATGACACGCAACCTTGCCACTTCTGGGTATAAATCGGCAACTCGCGCCTGTTCCTGATTAGATAGCAACGTGACAACTACAACGACTGCCCCCGGCTCGATGCGCCAACAGGTTGAAGAGACTATTGAGGTCATTAGACCTGCTCTTCAGGCCGATGGTGGCGACATGGTTTTGCGCGAAGTAGATGAAGTGACCGGCATTGTGACGGTCACCTTGGTGGGCGCATGTGGCACCTGCCCTGCGTCTACACAAACGTTGAAGGCTGGCATTGAACGCATCATGCGCGACCGTGTTGACGGCGTGACTGAAGTGATTGCAGTTGAGTAATGGCACTACGAAGTTCGGACCCTCAGGAATTATTTACTGCTGCATGTGCCGGTGACCGCGCATCACTCGCGCGCTTGCTCTCTCTTATTGAACGTGGTGGCGATCCGGCTCGCGTTGTTGGTCGGTTGAGTTACCCCAAAAGCGGCAACTCGTACACAGTTGGTTTCACGGGTGCACCTGGTGCGGGCAAGAGCACGCTTACTAGTGCAGTTATTGGTCACTTGCGCAAACAAGATCTTGAAGTTGCTGTCATTGCAATTGACCCTTCATCTCCATTTACGGGTGGTGCCATTTTGGGCGACCGTGTGCGCATGCAAGACCACGCAACAGACCCAGGAGTTTTCATTCGCTCTATGGCAACGCGTGGTCACCTAGGTGGCTTGTCACTTGCAACACCAGAAGCTATTCGTCTGCTCGATGCTGTGGGTCGACGTTGGGTCATTGTTGAAACAGTGGGTGTTGGCCAGGTAGAAGTAGAAATTGCTGGCAAGGCCGATACCACGGTGGTGGTGTTGAATCCAGGTTGGGGTGACTCGGTGCAGGCCAATAAAGCAGGCCTCATGGAGATTGCCGACGTTTTTGTCATTAACAAAGCCGACCGCAAGGGTGTTGAAGAAACGCGCCGCGATATTGAACAAATGCTTGAACTGTCCGACCTGTCTCACGATGCATGGCGGCCTGCAATTGTTCCCACAGTGGGTTCTACAGGCGAGGGCGTTCCCGAACTGTGGGATGCCGTGTTGGCGCACCGTGCATTTGCTGAAGCATCTGGCCAATTGCGTGATCGCAGGGCCTTTCGACTGCGTGAAGAACTGCGTGAAATTGTTGCCCGCCGCTTAGAGCAAAAGGCTCGTGAACTGTGTGTCGGCGACGAATGGGAAACCCTGCAGGGCGAAGTGCTCAGTCGCACCACCGACCCATGGGCTGCAGCCGACCAGATGTTGCGTGGCGTCGACGCCTAACGGCTACCGTCATAAGGTGACTTCAAACAATCTTGTCCTGCTCGAGCGCCGCGCCGATGGCGTTGCCGTTATTACGTTGAACAACCCCAAGGTCAACGCCTTATCGCAAGCTGTGTTAGCTGAACTGCGCGATATTGCACATGACCTCACCAATAACCGCCCAGGTGCTGTTGTGGTCACGGGTGGCGAGCGCATCTTTGCTGCTGGTGCCGACATCTCTGAATTCGGTGGGCCAAGTGAAGCGCGCCGTATTGGTCAAGGTTTTCACGATGCGTTAAATGCAGTTGCTGCAATTCCTGCTTTCACTATTGCTGCAGTCAGTGGCTTCGCTCTGGGCGGCGGGTGCGAACTCGCGCTGTCGTGCGACTATCGCATTGGCGCGCCAAAGGCCACGTTTGGTCAGCCTGAAATTCTTTTGGGCATCATTCCTGGTGGTGGCGGCACACAACGCTTGCCACGCCTTGTTGGCCCGAGCCGTGCCAAAGAAATAATGGTCACGGGTCGTCAGGTGCAGTCAGAAGAAGCACTGCGCATTGGTCTGCTCGACGAAATTGTGCCCGCAGAAGAACTGCACGTGCGTGCGTTGGCACTTGCTGCTCAAGTTGCTGCTGGTGCCACTGTTGCTGGTGGACTGATTAAGCACGCAGTTGACGCAGGGTTGTCTATGTCGTTGTCAGACGGGCTTTCGTTAGAGAAGCAGTCGTTCGAAGATGTCTTCCATAGCAAAGACAGTCAAACCGGCGTGAAGAGCTTCCTTGAAAACGGACCAGGTAAGGCCACTTTCGAAGGAAAGTAAATATGGATGCTCACAATGAGCACGCCCATGAAGGTGTGAACTACGACGGCATAGTGGGCCCAGCCGTTGCTTTGGGCTTTGCAGTATTCATCTTTGCTATTTCATTTGGCGTGTTGTGTGTGAACGCTGGCGGAAGTGTGCCAAAGGCAATGACCATGTCGCTGTTGGTGTTTACTGGCGCGTCACAATTTTCTGCAGTAAGTGTTATTGCTGCAGGTGGTACGGCCGTTAGTGCTGTCGTCGGCGCATTACTGCTGGGTTCGCGCAACGCCATTTACGGAGTCGCTGTTGCGCCGTGGTTACCTGGAAGCTTGAAATACCGCGTTGCTGCAGCTCAATTTACAATTGATGAAACAACGGGCATGACGCTGGTGCAAAACTCACCCGAGCGCAAGAGGCGTGCATTTTGGGTAACAGCAGCAAGCATTTATGGCTTTTGGAATGTAGGAACACTCATTGGTGCACTTGTGGGAAATAGTTTCGACACGCAGAAATATGGTCTCGATGTGGCGTTCCCTGCTGCATTCGTTGCCATGGTCGCGCCACTCTTAGCAACACGTAAAGCTCAACTCGCAGGCATTGGTGGGGCAGTGGTGTGCTTAGCAACGACACCGTTTGTTCCTATTGGCGCACCCATTGTGATGTCGGCCGTTGTGGCACTCATTGCATTGGTGCCCACGCAACGAAAGTCGCGCCGCTCATGAGTTGGACCGTGGTGTTGGTGCTGTCACTCGGTGCATTTGCGCTCAAAGTATTTGGTTTCGTCATCATTGGCGATCGCAAATTTCCTCCGCAAGTTGAGGCAGTCATTGCTCTTATTCCTGCCGCATTGTTATGTGCTCTCATTATGAAAGACACATTCACCGCTGGTCACGACTTACAAATAGATGCGCGTGCTGTGGGTTTAATTGTTGCGGTGCTCGGTGTGTGGCGCAAAGTGCCAATATGGCTAGTAATTGTGCTGGCCTGTGTTGCTACAGGAATAACGCGCGCAATTTCTTAAGGTTGCGTCGCCAAATTGTTTTCATAACAAGCGACCCACCAATAACTTCACCAATTGCGCCGCCAAGCCACCAAGGAAAGTGCAGTTCTTCGCTCCAGGTAAAATTGCTATGCCCTGCAGTTGCAGCTGGCTCAATAGTGAATTGCCCGGTGCCGGTAACAACGCCAGTGTGGGTAACGCCCATTAAGCGTTCTGGTTCCCACGCCGTAATTTCCATATGGTCGGTGAGGCGAATGGGACCCACTTTGGTATCGCACAAAAACTTGGTGCCAACACCACGGCGTTGTTCATTCACAAAACGAATAGCAACGGCATCGGCCATCCACTCGGTGTGTTGTTCAATGGGTTCAACTACTTCCCACACACGCGCAGGGGTAGCAGGAAGCTCAATAGAAACAGTGATGCGTGCCATTAGATGCCTGCAGCGCTTCTGAGTTCGAACGCTGCGTCTTCTGGCGGAACGATGTTGATGAGTACGCCTGTGCCACGCTCGAAACCAGCAGCGGTTGTGAGCTTTGGCCACAAGTGAATGTGCCAGTGGAAGTTGCCTGCATGGTGTGACGGCGCAGTATGGAAGACCAAGTTGTATGCAACGTCGCCGAGTGTGGCGTACATAATGGCAAGTGAGTCGCGAATTGCCTTGCCAATGCCGGTGAGTACTTCCTCGGTGGAGTCGGTGAGGTGCACATCGTGTGACTGAGGAATGATGAGCAGCTCGTATGGGCCACCGCTCCAGTACGGGCACAACACAAATGCGTGTTCGTTATCAATAATGACGCGCTTGTTGTCTACGCGCTCGGCTTCAATGGTGGTGCACAAAATGCATCCGCCTTTGAAACGTTCAAACGCACGCTCTTCTTCAAGAATTTCACCCGGCACAAACGGCAAGCCAAGAATTTGTCCGTGTGGGTGAGCAAGTGAGGCACCTGCTTCGCGGCCATGGTTAATGAATGCTTGTGTGTAGCGAACGTTCGCTCTGCGGGCATGATCTTCAAAACGGTGCTTCAAAGCTTGCATCACATTGTGAATGACATCGTCGGTGAATGTGCCAACACGTGCATTGTGGTCGGGGGTAATTACAAAAACTTCGTGAATGCCACTGGCGTCGGCCATGGTATGAACGGGGCCAAGGTTGTGTACTGCCAAGTTGCCGTCGCCGTCGAAAGCGGGGTAGAGGTTTGGCACTACGCGTAGGGTCCACTTGCCTTCGCTGTCGTGTTGCTCTAACGCCGGTGGCGTTGCTTCTTCGTTGCCGGGGCAAAACGGGCATGCCCTGTTCGGGTCGGCTTCTACTTGCATGAGGCGCGGTACAAAGTCGGTTGGTCGCTTCGCACGGTCGGCAACCAAAGTTACCCATCGGCCTGTTAGGGGGTTTAAACGTAATTGACTCACTACTTAAACTCTACGTCTCCATACGCCCACTTGCCGTGCACTGCTTGCATGAAATGGGGCGAAAGCAAAATCTTCCCAACGATCTGTGCAAATGAGTCCGGCCGCCGCTGCCATTTCATCAATTTGGGCAGGCGTTGAATAGCGAATGCGCCACGGGCGTTCAACAAGTGAACCGTCGAGTGACGTTGAGGTAAACACGCCATGACCAATTTGGGTCTCGGGGTCGTAGTCGCTTGAACTCTGCGCAGCGTGGGTAATGGTGGGGGCGTTTGTATTTGCCCCTGTGAGCACTGCGGTTTCCAGAACCACTGCACCACCAGGCGTAAGGCGCTGAGCAACGGCGTGCAGGCACTTGCGTTGTGCCACCTCAGAATCGAGGTTGAAGAAAGTATTGAATGTGCAGAAAATAACGCTAAATGGCCCAATGGGTAAATTGTCTGCCATATCGCCTTGAAGTAAATGAATTCGTTCGGCAACGCTGGGGTTCGTGTCGGCAAGCTTGGCGCGACACAGATCAAGCATTGCTTGTGATTCATCAATGCCCCACACACTGCGCCCGGGTGAAAGTAGTTGCGCAAGGGGAATGGCAATGCGGCCTGTACCGATGCCGAGTTCTAAAAGGTTTCCGCCCCCCGCGAGTGCGTGCAGGGCACGTGCAGTAGCCGGGGCATCGGTGACATGTTCGTACCATTCGTCGTAAACATCGGCAAATGCGTCGCCATAGAGCGGGGGCGTGTTGTTACTCACGGAACTAGTACAGCGCATCGAGAGATAGATTGCACGTATGGCAAACGATGTGGTGTACCTCGATCATGCAGCCACCACGCCTATGCGCGCTGAAGCCATTGCTGCCATGGG
>CAIOHI010000151.1 GCA_903858075.1 uncultured Actinomycetes bacterium | reverse complement strand
TGCTATGAACCCAACTGCAATGACTGCAGAGGCGATGCGATCCGTGACCACATTTGCACCTCGCTTAGCATTAGAGACGGCAGTAAATGCTGGAAAAAGAAAAGCCGCACCTACGAAGAGGCCTAAGAAGCCGCTTAATCCCGTGACTTGGTTTATAGCTCCACCGCAAATCAGTGCGAGGGCGATGGCAACCAGATTACGCATTCCTGTTGCTTTTGAATTTCGCCATGGCCGCGTAGGAACCGGCACCCTTGTCTCAACCACAACACTCATACAATCTTCCTCGATTTATTGACAATCATCGTTGCTCCAAAGTTGACGAGCAATGTCACTAGGAACAGAACTAGACCAGCCGCCATAAGCGCTTTGAGTTCGTACTCAGTGGCCTCACCAAACTTTGTTGCGATGAGAGATGCGACGTTGCCACCAGCACTCGCAAGGATTTTGAAATTGATTTCGAAAACTAGATTCAATGTCAGGTATACAGCGACTGTTTCACCTAAGGCGCGACCAAGGCCCAACATTGTCCCGCCAACAAGTCCGCTTCGTCCAAACGGAAGTACTACGGCACGCAGGGCGCCCCAACGAGTACCACCGAGAGCTGATGCAGCATCTATGAGATCACGTGGAGCTTGGCTGTATACCTCACGTGCAACTGATGTGATGATCGGAACGATCATGAGGCCCAAGAGAAGGCCAGCTAGAAAAGGTGAACGACCAAAAATCTCAGATGGAACATTAAAAATTGGAATCCAACCCAGATAGTGCTCGATTGTCACCGACCAATCTTCCACCAAGGGCAAGAGAACTGCATAACCCCAGATGCCAAATACCACCGAAGGTAATGCAGCTACTAAGTCGAGGATAGAAACAAGAATCGTCTTAAACCACTTTGGAACGTAAAACTCAATCAATAGTGCGGTGGCGATCGCAAAAGGCACCGAGATCACAACCGCGATAATGGCGGTGATAACTGATCCGACAAGCATTGCACCGATGCCAAGAATCGCTGTACTGGTGTCTTCGGGATTACCAATATCCCACTTTGAACTTGTGATAAATGAGAAGCCAAAATCCTTAAAGATTTCAAAACCTCTGTAAAGCAAAAAACCACCGATGGCTGCAAGAACCAACATTGAGACAAAAGCTCCGGACGTGACCAAGCCCTGGAAAACCTTGTCTACTCGTGTGAGATTGTTTTCAATTGAACGTTTCTCAGGGACAGCCGTTTGCACCCCTTAATGCTCGCAGGGCCCCGTGAACCCAAAACCACTACTTCATGAACACTAGGTGAACGAAGGGTCAGGTTTTGGTTATTTATTGGCTAGTTCAGGCTGAGATTGGCCGTGGCCATGGCCTCGACGTCGCCCAGGTCATGAGTAACCAGAATCGTGGCTCCTGCAAAACTGCCAAGAACCTCTGGCAACAGTTTGCGCAGGACGGCACGCGAGGCACTGTCGACTGCAGAGAGCGGCTCGTCCAGAAGTAACACTCGTGGTTCGATAACGAGAGCGCGAGCAAGCGCAACACGTTGACGTTCTCCCCCACTGAGATTGGTTGACCGACGTTTATCGAAAGATGGCAACCCAACACGTGTCAACATTTTTTGGGATCGTTCTATCGCTTCATCTTTTTGTATTCCGTGAGCACGGAGACCGTATGCAACATTAGACACCACATTCATGTGTGGGAACAGACGAAGGTCTTGAAACACCACTGCACATGTTCTATTTTCTGGTGCAACCCACTCTTGCGAATCTGGCGCATCCCACGTTGCGCCGTCCGATTCCAAGTGTCC
>CAIOHI010000150.1 GCA_903858075.1 uncultured Actinomycetes bacterium | reverse complement strand
TTGCAGTTGCAAGACGTCGAAAGAGTTCGGTGTTTGGTACACACTCACCCACGGGCGCAATTGCGGCTTCATTCCAACCTAAAAACAAATGCCCCCATGCCGGCACCACATCGCGTTGTTCAATTTGCATTGCTGCAGGAAAAATCACATCGGCATATTTTGCGGTGTCGGTGAGAAACTGCTCACTCACCACAGTAAACAAATCTTCCCGCAACAAACCTTGGCGAGTGAGTGCACTATTTGGGCAAGTAAGAACTGGGTTGCCATTCCATACGTAAAGCACCGTTACCGAAGGCGCTAACGAGGCGTCGGCAAGCACTTGGCCTAGCTGCGTAAAAGGCAATGCCCGCCGTGGTTTTCCTTGCACTAAGTGCTCGGCGTCAAATACTGAAGAGTCAACAAAATCGTTGAACCATGAGCCCACGCTGCGCGATAGCCCGCCACCGCGATGCTTCCACGAACCTGTAAGCGTTGGCAGGCACGCCATGGTGCGAAATAACATTGCGCCATTTTCACGATGTTCAGCGCCAATCATGGTGCGAATAAACGCTGGTTGTGCAGTGGCGTACTCGCGTGCAAATGTTTCAATGTCGACAGCTGCCACACCACACTCCGCCGCTGCGCGTTCAGGAGTCCAACTAGCAACTTCCGCTGCAAGTTCTGCAAAGCCTTCAGTGTGTTGCGCAACAAACTCGTCGTCACATAATTCGTCGCGAATAATGACGTGCATCATGGCAAGCATCAATGCGGTATCGGTACCGGGGAAAGGTTGAATAAACCAATCGGCTTCATCGGCAGTAATGGTGCGAATGGGGTCGACCACAACTACCTTCGCACCCTTGCTACGCGCCTCTTCTATAAATGGCCAGAGGTGCCTGTTAGTGAGTCGCGTATTGGTTCCCCACAAAACGATGTACTGCGCATCGACTATGTGCATGGGGTTGGTGCTGCGGGCAGAACCAGTGGTTGCCATAAACCCGTTCTTCGCCACACTTCCGCATAATGAACCCACTGTGAGCGATGAACCCATGCGCGCAAACAACCGACGGTCGAGCGACGACATTTGCAAGAGACCCTGATTGCCTGCCGATGACCACGGCAACACGGTTTCGCCGCCATGCTTGTTGATTGCCTCTTGGGTCTTTTGCGCCACAAGCGCCAATGCTTCGCTCCACGTTGCAGCACGAAAGACACCTGTACCTTTAGCCCCATCACGCACTAACGGCGTAGTGATGCGTTGCGGGCTATACACCCGCTCAACAAAATGGTTCACCTTGGGGCACAGTTCCCCTGCAGAGTAAGGGTGCGCAGGGTTTCCGCGCATTTTGACCGCCACGCCACCCTCTACCTTCACTTGCCAGCCACACGAATCGGGGCAGTCGTGGTGGCAAGTGCCAAGTACAAGCGATTCCTGTGTCACCTGCCCATCTTTGCACCTCGTTATGCTGAAGCGCAGATGATTTCTTTAATGGCAGCCCAGCGAGCAACGGGGGCCTGGAACTGGTTGCGCGACGAGGGGCT
>CAIOHI010000149.1 GCA_903858075.1 uncultured Actinomycetes bacterium | reverse complement strand
GTGTGAAGGTGTCGTTAATGGAAGCTGCGCTCATGGTGATGTTGTCGCTCACCATTTTGGTCACCATGCGAGTCATTGGAACCCTGCTCATCTCTGCATTGCTGGTCATACCTGCAGCCACTGCGCGCATGCTCACCAATCGTTTCTCACGCATGTTGTGGATCTCGCCACTCATTGGCGCTGCGTCGGCGTTCTTAGGAATGAACGTGGCGTATCACACCAATACGTCGGCAAGCGCAATGATTATTTTGGTAGGCGCGAGTGCATTTACCTGTGTGTATTTCGGAAGTGGCGTACGCGGCCGGCGCCGCATGGCCTCATTCGGGCACTTGTAAGAGCCACTCCACGCCATCGGGCGTGTCGCGCACTTCAATGTGTGCAAGAGCAAGTGCATCGCGAACAATGTCAGATAAATCGAAACGTTTTTCAGCGCGCACTATTTTGCGAATAGCGAGAAGTGCTTCCACGTAGGGTGCAACACGTTCGCGGGGGTCTTCTAAGCCACCTGTTGCTGCTGTCCCGAGTTTCACAATCATGGAGCGCAGAATTTCGCGTGCCGCATCGGCGTCGGTGCCGGTGAGAGTGTCAGCCGACCATAACTTGATGTCGTTTTCCAATTCCAAAATGGCACGTGTTGCGCCATTCGCATCACCAGCAGCAAGGGCCGCCTCAAACTCGTCGCGGCGTTGTTGAGCAACAGCCACCAAGGAAGTTGCCTCAGCTTGTGGCGCTGCTTGCACAACAACCGATGACGAGGGTTTTGCACTTGGGGTAACTGAGGGGTTCTGTAGTTGCTCAATAGACAGAATTTCACCAGAAGCAAATGTGGTGGAGTTTCCCTTCACGCGCAAAGTGACAACACCGTTACCTACTACTTCGGCAGTGCCTTCGTTGAGGTCGATGACAATGCCGGTGTGCTCGTCAATGCCAAGAACGTATTCGCCTTCATCTAACTGCTGCTCAAGCATTTGGAGACGCACTTCACCGAGGTAACAAAAACGCGTGTCGTGGTGTCCACCTTCAGTGTTGTTGTAATGCGGAATTACTGCTGCAGGTATATTCAACTCACTGAGCAAGTTGAGTCCTTCGAGCCAATAGGGCTCTTCTCCGCATTTATAAATTTCATATACGGGAACAGTGCGTGTTCCTATGGTGAGAGCAGCCGCAGACGAGAAAGTAACAATGCCACCACGTTGCAGTTTTTCATGCAAGATGTGCGAGACCTGTGTATATTTCCACTGGCGTAGTGCATAGGTAGGTGAACCTGGCCCAGCGAAAACGTAGTCGGCGTCGGTGAGTGCGCTGAGGCCCTGCTGTACAACAAGTGGGTCGGCACCAATCATGCGCGTGAGGCCAAGAGGCGAAATTGCAGTGTTCACGCTGACGTCGAAATATTCCACAGCACGTTGCGCTAGTTCGGAGGCATTTTCTTGGAAGCCATATGGCGTATCGAGCACTACTGCATTGGGTTGTGTGAGGCGACCAATGAGTTGGCGGTGTGTTTTCACCATGGTTGGTGAGGTTTCGCCAGAACCCATGATGGCAAGAATGCGTGCAGTGGTACTCATGATCTAAATGAAAAATCCGTTCAGTGAGGCGTCGTGTAATTCTTGTGCAACTCGTTGTGGGAACTGCGCATGAAGGTCGTGGTCGGCAGGCTCATACCAATTTGCAGCACCTTTTGGCAGCAACTCAAGTGCGCGTGCGACCGCTTCTTTTTTGTCGACCGCCCACGCTGCTTCTCCGCTACCAACTGCGGGCATGAAGAGCACCGGCACAGAAATATGCGGGAAGATTTCTTCGGGGTTGTGCTCCCACAGCCCGCGCAGCACTTTCATATGGCGTTCCAAAGAGAGCCACGGACGAATGGTGCCATCGGCAAGCACTTCCATATTTGCCATTGAGCCTTGAATGCCTGCCTCTGGCCAATCGGAATGGTGAGAACGAATAGCACCTTCAAGTCGTTTTGCAGGAGTGCCGAGTAAGTTTGGTGGGCGAAGTTGCTGTGCGCAGGTCTCCCACTCGGGGAAATGTTTCTGCAATTGAATAGTGCCGCCATCGACCGCACACACACCGCGCACAAGTTGTGGCGCACGCGCTGCAAGTTCAATAACAACATTTGCGCCCCACGACTGCCCAGCCACAACGGGCCGTTGCAGTTCAAGTTGAGTAATGAGAAGTTCAAGATCGTGGGCAACGGTGGCCATATCGAAACCGTCATCGGGCTTTGAACTTTGGCCATGACCGCGCTGGTCGATGGCAACCACGTAGTGACCAAGGTCTACAAGATGCTGGGCGACGCCGTCCCACAGCCGGGCATTGGAGGCAAGCCCATGCACCAAGAGCATGGGGGCATGGGGAAGGGTGGGTTCACCCCAGGCAATGCAATGCAGATGCAGTCCGGAGCGAATTTCGTGCATCTGGTGTTGTGTCATTGTGGCTAGTTTCTCATGCTTTGGGTGAAGTCGCGTAATGCTGGCATGTCACGATAGACAGATGAGCAATATGTCAAGCGCCATTTGCCTTCCTGCCTCATCGCCAAAGGTTGATGCGCTTGAGGCATCGCTGCGTTCCATGGGAAACGTTGTGGTGGCATTTAGTGGTGGAGCCGACTCTGCATTTCTTGGGGCCTTTGCCACTTTGGTGCTTGGTGCCAACAATGTGCTGTGCGCCACGGCAGTGTCGGCGTCTTTAGCGGCAAGCGAGGCTGACGATTGTCGTGCACTCGCCACAGAGTGGGGCCTCAACTGGCAAACATTTTTGACCAATGAAACAAGTCGGCCGGAATACATTGCAAATAACGGCGACCGTTGCTTTCACTGCAAAGACGAACTCATGGACGTGTTGGTTCCTATTGCCCACGAACGCACTGCGCAAATAACGCTTGGTGTGAATACCGATGATTTGGGTGATCACCGCCCGGGGCAACAAGCTGCAGAACTTAAAGGCGCTACTTTTCCGCTGGTCATCGCTGGGCTATCGAAAGCCGAAATTCGCGAGTTGTCCCAAGCAATGGGGTTGCGTACATGGAACAAGCCAGCAGCTGCATGTTTGGCAAGTCGAGTTCCTTATGGAACGGCGGTCACTGTGGGATTGCTCAGCAATATTGACCGTGCTGAAGCGGCGTTGCGGCAATTGGGGTTTGCGGGCAATATGCGTGTTCGTCATGAAGGAAAAACGGCGCGTATTGAGCTCGATGCAAGCGATTTCGCTCGTGCAGCCGAGGTGCACGGCGACATTGTTGGGGCACTGACGCCGTTGGGCTACCAATACATCACCCTCGACCTGGCGGGTTTTCGCTCGGGCAACTTGAATTGGGCGTTAGAGCAGTAAGTCTCCTACTATTGAATAAATAGCAATTCGTAAATCTGTTGGGGGAAATCATGAAAATTACAATGGCCGTTCACTATTCGCATGGTTTCAAAGAATCTGCCAACCGTGTTGTGGAGCTAGAAAAAGCTGGTCTCGATCAGGTGTGGATCGCTGAGGCATACAGCTATGACGCTATTTCCCAAGTGGGTTACCTCGCTGCTGTAACAAACCGAGTTGAAATTGGAACTGGCATTGTGAACGTTTTTTCCCGCTCGGCTGCGCTCATGGCAATGACCGGTGCTGGTTGCGACTACCTCAGTGATGGCCGGTTCGTGCTTGGGCTCGGAGCATCTGGTCCACAAGTGGTGGAGGGTTTCCATGGCGTTCCTTATGAAAAGCCGATGCAGCGCATCAAGGAATACATTGAAGTGTGTCGTGAAATTTGGAAGCGTGAAAAGAACCTGAACTATCAAGGTCAAACGGTTACCGCACCGCTCCCTCCGGGTCAAGGTACTGGATTGGGTAAGCCCCTCAAGCTCATCAACCACCCATTGCGCGCCGATATTCCTATTTGGTGGGCGAGCCTTAAGGGTCTCAGTGTCGAGGCAACTGCTGAACTTGCTGACGGATGGTTGCCAGTCATGTTCGTGCCTGAAAAGTTTGACAAAGTGTGGGGCAAGCAACTGAGGTCTGGCGCAGCAAAGCGCAGCAAAGATTTGAAAACTTTACAAATTAGCGCTGGTGGCGTACTAGCCATCGGTGAGCAATTCGTGGGTGATGCAAAGTCGAAAGTGATCGATACTGTCCGCCCTAATAGCGCCTTGTATATCGGTGGTATGGGCGCACGTGGAAAGAACTTCTATAACGACATTTGTACTGCTTATGGGTATGAAGCCGAAGCGAAATTAGTGCAAGATCTATATCTTGACGGCAAAAAAGATGAAGCAGCTGCAGCAGTACCAACTGAAATGCTCGAGCTCACCAACTTGGTGGGACCGCGAAGTTTTGTTGCTGAACGAGTAGCCGCTTTCAAAGAAGCAGGAGTCACCCATCTGTCTGTGAACCCAGTTGGCGGTGATGCTGTAAAGCAAATAGAAATATTGCGCGACATCATCGACAGCATCTAGCGGTGTCTAGCTTTCCCATTTCGGGAACCTGTGTTGCAGGTTGGGAACAAGTGCGCGATGCCGTGCACACCAACTTTGCAGCAGGTGAGGAAGTGGGTTGCAGCGTTGCGGTGTACCACAAAGGTGAATTGGTTGTTGACCTTGTTGCCGGTTGGACTGATCGCACGAAAACAAAAGAGTATGCAGTCGACTCGTTGCAATTGGTGTTTAGTACAACCAAGGGTGTGACCGCTACTGCGGTTGCCATGTGTGTTGAGCGCGGTCTTCTCAGTTATGCACTGCCTGTTGCTCACTACTGGCCCGAATTTGCGCAACACGGCAAAGGCAACATCACCGTTGCGCAGTTGTTGTCGCATCAGGCGGGTTTGTACACCGTTGAGCGGCATATGGAGCTGGAAGAAATTCTCCATTGGAATACGATCACTGCCGAACTCGCCGGAATGGCGCCGTTGTGGGAGCCAGGTACAACGCATGGGTATCACGCCCTCACCTTCGGTTGGCTTGCGGGCGAACTGATTCGCCGTGTTGATGGCCGAGGAGTAGGGCAGTTCATTCAAGAAGAAATTGCAGGTCCACTCGGCGTTGAAATTTATGTGGGGCTCCCCGAGGCACTTGAGCATCGAGTAGTGCCGCTGCTCATGGGTCAAGGTCGCGAGAAGTCCACAGAGCCAGAATCTGAAGAAGCGAAAATAACACGTGAATTGCTAGAAAAATTTATTGGGCCAAATACTCCGGGTGGCAAAGCACTTTCGCTCTCGGGTTCGTGGACAGGTGAAGGCCTCATGAATCGCAGCGATGTGCTGCGTGCAGAAATACCTGCGGCAAATGGTGTCACCAATGCGCGTTCGCTTGCATCGATGTACTCTGCTTTGCAACACCCTGTGAATGGTGTGCAGTTGTTGTCATCTGCGATGCGCGATGCTGCGTTTGTGGTGCAAACTCCAAAGAACGAACCCGATACTTGTTTAATTGGTCCCACATCATTTGCGATGGGTTACATGGCGTCATCGGAATTCACGCCGTATGTAGGTGAGGGAAGTTGTGGTCACCCGGGTTTTGGTGGTTCTGTTGCATTCTTGCAACCACATCGTGAACTTGCTTTCGGTTATGTAATGAACAAACTCGCTAACAATATTGTTGGCGATTCGCGAGCAAAAACTCTTATGGATGCTGCTGCTCGGTGCGCAGACTCTCTCTAATAGGTTTTGTGAGTACAAGGTAACTGATACTTGCAATTGCAGCCGTGATGGCAAAAACGGCAATTGTTACCCGTACTCCAACGGCATCGGCAAGTAGGCCCGACGCCGCGCTCGACAAACTGAGCATCAGAGTAACGATGGCAAAGTCGCCGGCAAGAACGCGACCACGCACTGCATCGGGTGAGCGTATTTGTAGGCCGTAAGAAGAAAGTGTCCACTGTGCTCCGCCGCCAAAGTGCGCAAGGGCAACACAGATGCCAGCAATGGCAATGTTGGGACTCACCGCAGCTCCTAAATAAAACACAGAGAATAAAAGCCCGGCAATACCGCAGGTAAAGAGAAGTTTTTGGAGGTTGCCCTTCACGAATCGCGCGCCAATGATGGGGCCGAGACCAGAGCCAATGCCACGCACGCCAATGAGCATTCCACGGCCTGCGTCCCCTGATTTAAAAACGTCAGAGGCGAGTACTGCAAGTTGGCTCACAATGCCAGCTCCAACGGCGAAAGTAGTTTTTGATGCAACGAGGGCCAAAATTACTTTGTCTTGTCGGGCCAAATGTAGGGCTTCTTTCATGTCGTCAAATGGACGCATGCGAGGTCGCTTCACATCACCTGGCTGATGCGTGCGGTGCTCTTGCATCTTTGTGTGAATGGCGGCAAAGAGCGCTGCAGCAACGAGAAAAGAAATTCCGTTCACAACGAATGCGGCAGTGCGGCCAAATGCTTGCGAAAAAAATCCACCAAGACCGGCACCTACAGCAAGCATGATGCCCCAAGTGGCACCAAAAAGTGAGTTTGCCTTGGTGAGTTCTTCAGGGTTGCGCGCAAGGTTAGGAAGTGCGGCTCCGCTGGCAGGTCCAATAAAAGCAGCAAGAGCCGAGACGGACGACTGAAAAAGAAACACCAGCCAGATACGCGAATCTCCAGCCGTAAGAAGCCCGAACGCAGCAATGGCTTGGCAACAGGAAACAACAACAAGAACTTTTTTGCGGTCGTATCGATCGGCAGTTGGGCCTGCAATGGGAGAGGCTAAGAACGAGGGGAGTGAGAATGTCACCATCACAAGAGACACGAGAAATTTTGAGCCCGTCGCGTCTTCAACGAGGCCAGCGAGTGCTACAAATGAGAACCAGTCACCAAGGTATGAAATGACCTGGGCAATAAAGAGCAGGCGTATATCGCGGTTTCCGCGCAGCAGTTTCCACATGGGGCGTTGTGCTTAAGCGAAGTATTTCTGCGTGGAGCGTAAGAATTTTTCCGCTTCAGCAACAATGTCGCGCACAATTTGACCAGCTGGAATGAGTGAATTGATAGCACCAACACCTTGGCCACATGGCATGAACTCGCGATTCACGTCGACAACGGTGTCGCTTGGGTAACCGAGGTGGTTTGCGCCTTCGCCCATGGAGTAGATGGCTTGTTGCGGGAAGGGCTTCAATTCTTCGGGATGCTGTTCGAAGTGGTTTGTCCAGTCGTTACGCACCACGCGGCATGTTTTGCCAGTGAAGCCACGCGAAATAACGGTGCCATCTTCGTGAATGGCAAGAAGAGTTTCTTTGTAGCCCTGAACTGCGCGAGCTTCTGGAGTCGCAATGAAGCGAGTGCCAATCCATACGCCATCGGCACCAAGTGCAAGTGACGCAGCAAGACCACGGCCATCGAAAAGGCCGCCAGCAGCAACAACAGGAACTGCTCCACCAAGTGCATCCACTACTTGAGGTATTAATGCAAGTGTTGCCACTGTGCCCGTGTGTCCGCCACCTTCGGTGCCTTGGGCAACAACGAAGTCGCAACCACTTGCAACAGCCGACACAGCATGGCGCACCTTGCCGCACATAGAACCCACAAGCACATTATTTTTGTGAAGGTAGTCAATGGCATCGCGTGGCACACCGAGGCCTGCAACGAAAATGCGAGCGCCACCTTCAACTACTGCACGAACGCCTTCTTCAACTTGGTGGGGAAGTGCGGTCAGTAGGTCGACACCAAATGGTTTTTGAGTTGCACCTCGAGCAAGTTTCATTTCTTCAACAAGCTCTGGAGTTTTCATGGTGGATGCGCCAAAAGTGCCGATGCCACCCGCTTCAGAAACTGCAGCTACGAGTTCGTGGTACGAGACGCCGCCCATGCCGGCCAGCATGACGGGGTGTTCAATGTCGAGAAGTTCGGTGAGTCGAGTACGCATGTCTCTACCGTAGTGCACGCAAAATGAAGACGCTTATTCGGTGAACTATGGTGCGAATATGCGCTTATCTCAAATTTGGACGTATCCCGTAAAGTCGATGGTGGGAGAGATGGTTTCGTCGTGTGAGGTCAATGACCTGGGCATCGTTGGTGACCGAGTATGGGCAACTCGAGATCTTGAACGTGGGGGCATTCGTGGGGCTAAAAAAATTGGTGGGCTCATGCAATTCTCCGCTGCGCGTGTTGACCCGGTGCGACGCGTAGTGAAAATTACTGCTCCAAACGGAGAGAGCTTTTTAACGAACGAGGTAGGAAGCAGCGAAAAATTATCTACCTTGCTGGGTCATCGTGTTGTTTTAGAAGAGCTACCCGATGCAGGCAATGTGGAGCATTTTCGCCGTGGCCCTTCAGACACTGATGATGTGATGGCAGAGATGCGTGCAGTTTTTGGTCGCACCGAAGATGAGCCATTGCCCGACTTCAGTATCTTCCCACCTGAAGTGATGGAGTTTGAATCGCCACCGGGAACTCACCACGATTGTTACCCGCTGATGGTGATGACCACCTCGGCGCTTGCGGCCATGAAAACTGCTGTGCCAAATTCTGTTGTCGACATCAAGCGTTTTCGACCCAGCCTTGTTATTGACAGTGGTGATGCAGATGGACACCCGGAGTTCTCGTGGAAAAATAAACAAGTTGCCATTGGGTCGGCAATCATTGAAATTCTCGACCCATGCCCTCGTTGTGTCATGGTGACGCGAGCAATTAACAATGACATTCCTGAAGATCGCGCTGTATTGCGCCACATTGTGCGTGACCTCAACCAAAGCGTTGGCGTTTATGCACGAGTGCTCATGCCCGGTACTTGCTCCGTTGGAGACGAAGTGCGGTTTCTTTAGTAAGCGCCGCGTTGTTTTAAGAACTTGCGGTGCCAGCGTCGCGGGGTAAGTACAACTGCACGAGCTTCGTCTTCAAACATCCAGCGTGCAAAATTGCTCCGTGTCCAGTTATTGAGGCCCACAATGCGCACTGCACCGCGTGCAATGAGGGGTCGTGAGAGCATCTTGCCGAGGAGCGAGCTCATGTGGTGGTCGGCAGATAAGTGCTGGCGCGCATGTTTGGCATATTGTGCAGCCGATTCCGATGCGCTGCGTGAAGACGGGTCGAGAATAGCTTGTGCTGCGAGTACGCCGGTGAGAAGCGCCTGGCCAATGCCCTCACCTGTCAAGGTGTCGGTAGCTCGAGCAGCATCGCCAACAAACATCACATTGCGATGATGTAAAACTGCCGACGTAATATTTGCCGGTATGGGCCATGCGGTGTGTCGGTCAACAAGCGTGAAGCCTTCGCCAAGTGCCTCAACAATGTGTGGGCGAGTCAGTAAGTCTTCCCATGTGTGTTTCATGGTTTGAATGCGGCGCTTGCCGTCGCGTAACACACCAAAGCCAATGTTTACTTTTCCATCGGCTAGAGGGAATGACCATGCGTAGCCAGGTAAGAGGTCGGGCTCGAACCAAACATATAAACCATTTTGTGCAGGGCCAGTGATGTTGGTGGCGTATTGACGAAAGGCATGCCACTCGCCAAGGTAACCCTCTTCTAATAGCCCAAGTGATTTACGTACCGGCGACCACATGCCATCGGCTGCAATAACGTGCTGCGCGGTCACACTGGTGCCGTCGGTGAAACTGATGACGGCAAAGTTGTTTTCAGAGCTGATATTTAAGAACTCACAATTTTCACGTATTACTGCTCCGGCGTTGCGAGCATGTTCTACAAGTGCTGCATCGAGGTCGAGGCGGGTAGCTACTGCGGCATATTGACCCTGGCCGCTAGGAAGTGGAACCTCTACTTCGCGACCCGAAGGGGAGCGCAGCCTTGCGCTATGAATTGTTTTCCACGAAGCCACTGTGCTGGGGGCAAAACCAATTTTCTCGAGTTCGCGTAAGGCAAGTGTGGTGAGGCCATCTCCACAACACTTATCGCGAGGAAAAGTGGCCTTGTCTACAACACATACCGACTTGCCGGCTTGTGCCAGAAGCGTGGCG
>CAIOHI010000148.1 GCA_903858075.1 uncultured Actinomycetes bacterium | reverse complement strand
TTAATGACTCATCAAAAGCACAGTGAAAAGTGGTCCTCATCTTTCGCGTCTTCGGATCAAAAAGAACCCACCCTTTTCTGTTTGGCGAAGCCCCACAAAAATGGATTTCTTACCTTTCGGCTCGAAACTCCCCGGAACACGATTATGGTCTAAACGATAAGCATCGCAGCCCCAAACTCGTGCAGTACTGACAACCGGAGGGCGGCCAAGGAGAGCCTGAAAAGGACTCATGCCGCTTCCATTCGGACCATTCAACGCTTTGTGCCAGAGACGATTCCTGACCCACGTGATGTGTTTAACAGCCAAACTCCAGAACTCGCGCGCAAGACCAGCCTCATGCATGATACAAGCCGCGTGCTCCACCAAAGTGCGATTGAGGCGCTCGGCCACCCCATTCTGCGCCGGCGTATGTGGAGCGGTGAGGAAATGCTCAATGCGTTGTTCCACACAGATTTTCTGAAAATCAGACAGAACTCGAGCATTCTCGTTTGCCTCGTACTCTCCTCCACCGTCGGACTGGAGACGTTTGACCACATAGCCTTTGCGCTGACCCATTCGAGGTTCTCCTTGAACCGATCTTTGACTTGTGACTTCTGCGTACAAAAATAAACCATTGACCACCGAGTGAGCTCACACGTGAAAGTGACCATGTAGACATTGCCCCAAAAATCAGGAGTGACTTTGCCTTTGACATCGGTACAAACACGCTCAAACGGTTTCGGCGCGGGGCCGCTCTGCTCCTGCTCCTGCGGCACACTGCCGCGGGTCAGCTTATTTGCCTTGCAGATCGCACACTCGCACTTGGCGCGGTCAGACAACGTGATATCGAATGTGTGCGCGTCGGACATCTTCTCCAACAGATCCATATTGAAGTGTCCCAGACGCTGGTGAGCGGTTTTGAGAGAAACACCGCTCGATTTGGCCCCGCCACATGAATGGCACGACGGAGCGCCGCACGATACACAATCGACTGGATTGCTCACTTGTTGACCTTGCGCTGAAAATGAATTCAGAAATGATTTAGGATCAACGCGTTCGACATCGTCTTCTTCGACCGATGCCGCCATACCACCTTCAACTGTTGGTGGCGCAGTAGTGACTGCCTTAGCCGCTACGTCAGCACAATACTTCTCATAGTCCGCGTGCTGCGTCGAAGGATCGATTGATTTCTGCCACTTGAGCCAAAACAACCCTCCCCTCTCGATGAGATCGAGCGCTTCCATCTCCGGGGTAAGAATCCACGACTTTTCCTTAGTGAAGTGAAAACTATAACCTTGCTGCAACATTGCACTAACGGACAGTAAGTCGTTCGGTGCCCCTAATACCGAATGAACTTTCTGAACGCGGAGAGGAATTCGCCGTCCGTCACGAGAATATGCGAACCCAACGATGTCGCCGCTGCCGGCCGACCTCGAGATGCTGCCATTGAAGCCCATGATCTTCACAGCAGACTTGGGATTAAAACCATTCAGGAGAAGCTCACCATCAGCAGAAATAGATACTGTGGTGCCGCTGTCGATGGCCGAATAAACGTCTTCGGTCAACAGAAACGACTTTGCTTCAACAAACGATTTAAACGCCTCGAAACCGAGATATCGCGACTCTGCCGCGACGGTACGAAGCTCACGTCTCACTCTTCGACGACGTGACCCTGAAATACTCCGAACTGCCTTGCCTCTCGCATTGGCTTTACCGACCCTCCGGCTTGCGAGAAACTGAGAAACAGACTGTCCGTATCCATAGCCAGCGTATTCATCTGATCGACGATGATTCATAAACTTGTCGATACACACTGGACTGGCGAATCCAATCGCCGCACCGCACTCCCACTCGTCGTTAGCGGGGCGGTATGCAGGAGCTTCATTTGAACTCGAAGTTGCTGCCGCTGCAAGTGGACTTAAGCTATCCAACTTCTGGTACCATGAAAGTGCTTCAAGATCACTTTGGGTGTACATGGCGGCTGATGAAAACGGGGTGCCAACTTCTTCTCCCGAATTTCGATCACCTGCATGGCCTTCAATTACGGAGCCCTCAGCTGCTTGGCGCAGCTGCTCCGAACACTCGATATCTTCGACTGCAGCATGAAGATTGCCTAAGAATAAGACTTGGGTGTCATGCAATGTGACCTCCAAATCGTCCGCAGGAATTGCTAAGAGTGCCGCACTGTATCGCTCTGCCTCACCGCTGCTACTGTGCATACTTTGGTGACGAACGTCAGTACTTGCCGATGAAAAATCGCCCTCGCCCTCGACTGTGAAGGTGGCATTTGAGGCGCGGTGTGTCGAATCCAGACTACTTGTCTCCTGACGTACACGGGGGGGAATGGCCGTCTTACTTAGCGGCTGCTATTCCGCGCCCTATCCATTTTCATTTTCTCGGCTTGTTGTTGAAGAACTTGTTGGCCGCATCAAGTCTTCTTGATCCATTGCCCGACTGTGGTTCAATGATCCCTTGTTCTCTTCAACAGGTTCAGTTGGTCCCACCAACAACCTGCTTGGCGTGACTGCGAACGGTGACAGTGTACGACTGTGCAGTCTCTGCTCTTGCAGTGTCTGACAGTTCGGTCTCTGACTGCTCGGTGGGTTTAACCCTAAGTCACGCTCTGGTACCATCGTGGAAGCGCCGGTTCTCTGACCTTTTGTGCGCTCTTGGTATTCACCCGCCAAGACGGTCTGTTGGCTACCATGATTCTCTGGAATTTTCTTCTCGTCAAGTCCAATCCGCTCTTGATTGCCAGGAAACTTGTCGATGTCTTTGGTCACTCGGTATTTATTTCCGCCCGCCGACTCGGGCCGCTCCGCGAGTCATTCCCCCCACCCGTGGTGAGAGTTGTTGTCTTTTGACCCTTCGGAACGCTTCCTTGCTCTGATAGCCCTAAGCTGAGCTTCGAGCAGCTTCACCTCAAGTGCAGCTTCTTCGTCATCTATAGAGGCGCTCTCTTCAGCCACCCCCCCAGATCTCTGCCAGCCTCCTCCAGATGCGCTAGAAGAGTTGCCTCGCGCCGATGACTTTTCGCGCGCGCTTGAAATTTCTTGAGGTGTATGGTAAGGCGTACCATCTGAGCGGACTTCTCGATAACCGTGACCAGGCTGATTGCAGATGAAACAAGTCCTATTCGTTTGCGAGTGACCACCGCCCCCACTTGTGGAGCCAGCACCGCCCTTGCCTGTACCGCCCGCTTTGCCTCGGCTCCCGCTGGCACCACCACCACTGCTGCCTCGATTGCCTTTGCCTTTGCCGCTTTCTTTGCCCCCTTTGCCCCCTTTGCCTCCTTTACCGCTGCGGCCTTTCCCTTCTTGCTGAGCGGCTGCTGAAATTGCTGATGGACCTTCTTCGTCTTCATCAGCTGCGGTTGGCTGCTTTGGAAGTTTCTCCCCAATTGGAGGAAGGATGACTTTCTCTTTCGGCATGAGCGCGACCAGCTTTGATTCGACGAACGCAAGATCATGGACATCATCTTTCCATATTCCAAGTCGTTGCTGTTCTTCAAATTTCTCGCCGCACTGACGGGCTTTCTTGAAAGGTGACCTTGTCATGGCTGCAAGCAAAAAGGTGCCCAAATCGACGGAATTGAACTGCCTATCGATCGGCAACTTCTCGTTCTCAATTTTAAGACGATGTGCCACATCCGTTGGCGACTTTTCAGACGAGAGCATGACCATGTTCGAAACTCTGTTGATGTTCTCTTGCAACACAAGCGTGGGGTTGGAATGTTGCAGGTACGCTGCTTCAATGCAGACATCAAGAAGACGGACTGGGTTGCAGCTCGACAGTCCCTTCTCGACCGCGTCCGCTTTGGTTGCTGCAATGTGCTCGTCTGACTGTCTCTGGAAATTAGTCAGTGCAGCTGCTGCCCACAACTTTGCGAGCCCTGTGCCGTTCTCCTTGATGTAATTGAGAAGCTCCACTTTCATCAACACAAACTCTGATAGATGAATTTCAATGTTGCCGATTGTTGCCGCGGTTTCTTCACTGAACTCAGCCCTCGACGCCAGCTTCTCACCGACTTCTTTGTCGTCTACATCCGATTCGAGAATAGCTGCTCCTTGCATGAGAGCTGTGCGTGCACTTGCCGCGCGATTCGCCGATGATGGCCCTGCTGTCCCTTCTTTAGACTTCTTCTTGGCCAATTCTGCCTTTAGAGCTGCCAGTTCCTTCCAGCTTTTCACAACATGCTGAATGAAACTATCTGTGCGCTCTTGTTGAAACCCCATGTTTTTGCAGAATTCTTCAATCACGGCAACAGCCTCACCGATGAATCGATCGGGAAGATAAGAATGCTGGCAGTCGAGTGCAATCGCCACGATGACTGTGTGTCCCCTCGTTGCTTGAAGAGAAACCTTTGAAAGCAATTTCGTTGACATGACGTAGTATTCGAAAATCTTGCTTTCGAGGTCTTGAGGAGTCACAACTTCTTGAATGGCCGTCTTTTTAATGAGATCCTTGATGTGTTTGCCGCCTCCGATCGGAAAATTGAAAACTGTTTTCGCACCTCCGTCATTACTGTCTCCTGTGAACAGTGCAAGAATGAAATATAAGATCGCGATCAACATATTTCTTCGGTATTCTTGCAAGGACTTAATATAGAAAACTGTCTACTTTTGGAAAGAATAACAATCTATATCTCAAGACTGGGCCCATAACCTGTTGATTGGCGCGCTAACGCTGCCATCGCCAGAGGTAATTGCGTGAATGAGAATAGAATAGAATAGGCTTCAAGTAGTTGTTTTGACTA
>CAIOHI010000147.1 GCA_903858075.1 uncultured Actinomycetes bacterium | reverse complement strand
GCCTTATTACAACTGCATCGGCTGACGTTGCGCTGAAGGGCTTGTCGTACTTGCTCGAAGCAATGGCTCTCTTGCGCAAAGATCGCGATATTCGTCTCACGATTATTGGCAAGCCTCGCCCCGGTCACAGCATGGACCTTATTGATTCGCTCGGATTACGCCCACATATCGACTTCGTGTCTGGGGTTACTGATGAGCGCATCGTCGAGTTGTATGCAGAAGCAGAACTTGCTGTTGTGCCAAGCCTGTACGAAGGTTTCAGCCTTCCCGCAATTGAAGCCATGAGCACTGGTATTTGTCTCGTTGCAACAGACGGGGGCGCACTGCCAGAAGTTACGGGCACGCACAATGAAACAGTGCTGCAATGCCCTGCTGCTAATGCTGAAGAACTCGCCGCTGCCATTGCAACTGGTCTTGACAGTGCAGAACTTCGGGCCCGAATTGGTGAAGCCGGTCGCCAGCGCGTTGTGTCGCGTTGGACATGGAAACACTGTGCAGAACTTACTGTTGAGCAATACCGCGAAGTGCTCGACATGCCCCATAACCGCGCCAAACTAGAAAAGCGTCGCTGACATGTTGACAATTCGTTTTAATCGTCTTGGACTTCGTCCGGGAGACAAGTTCCTGGATGCTGGCGCCGGTTTTGGTCGTCACGCATTTGAAGCAGCTCGCCAAGGAGCAACAGTGTTTGCCCTTGACTATGCCTCAGATGAAGTTGTGATGACTCGAAATACTTTTGGCGCCATGCTTGAAGCTAAGGAAATTACTGAGCAGGCATTCGGCGGAGTCCTTCGTGGAGACGCCACCAAGCTCCCCTTCGAAGACAACA
The DNA here is from genome assembly GCA_903858075.1 of uncultured Actinomycetes bacterium. Classification (GTDB taxonomy): domain Bacteria; phylum Actinomycetota; class Acidimicrobiia; order Acidimicrobiales; family Ilumatobacteraceae; genus F1-20-MAGs119. The sequence continues at coordinate 1,160 of CAIOHI010000147.1, read as the reverse complement.
CTTTCGATTGTGTTGTCACGTCAGAGGTTCTCGAACATATCCAAGATGATGTGAATGTCATTTCAGAACTTCATCGTGTTCTCAAACCAGGCGGTTCACTTGGTGTCACTGTTCCATCATGGTGGCCAGAAAAAATCAACTGGATGTTGTCTGATGAATACCACGCACCAAAAAGCGTCGGTGGTCATGTTCGCATCTACTCAGCTACTGAACTGAAGGCAAAACTTCGCTCCGCCGGACTTGAAGTCATAGATAGTCACCATGCACACGCTTTGCACTCCCCATATTGGTGGTTGAAATGTGCAGTTGGTCCTCGCAATAACGATCATTCATTGGTGAAGAAGTACCGCGAATTCCTCGAATGGGACATCATGACTCAGCCACGTTCTATGCAAGTTGCCGAACGCGCGCTCAGCCCACTCATGGGCAAAAGCTTTGTTGTGTATTCACGCAAGCCACTCACTGTTGGAGCATCAGCATGACCACACGTTCGATGCCTCACCTCCCGGGCATTCTCACTACAGCTGACCTTGCACGCACTGCAGATTCAATTCAGGCATTGCAATTGCCAAACGGAATGATTCCGTGGTATCCAAACGGTCACTGCGATCCTTGGAATCATGTCGAAACCGCAATGGCGCTAAACATCATGGGACGTGATGATGCGGCCCTTTCTGCATACAAATGGCTTGCAGATATTCAGCATGAAGATGGTTCGTGGTTCAACTACTACATGCCAGATAGTTCGATAGAAGACGCAAAGCTCGACACAAATGGCACCGCATACATCGCAGTAGGTGTGTGGACTCATTGGTTGTGCACCCGTGACCTTGCAGCAGTGTCTGAATTATGGCCAACTGTTCGAAAAGCACTCTCTTGGGTTCTTTCGATGCGTCGCGAAAATGGTTCCATCATTTGGGCATGCGAAACAGATGCCAAGCCTTGGGACTACGCACTACTCACAGGTTCATCCAGCATTCGCCACGCACTTCATTGCGGTGCAGCACTCGGCGATCTTCTCGGAGACTCTCAACCCGAGTGGACAGCAGCTGCCGATGCAATTGATCATCTCATCGCAACAGACCTTGGTGCATTTGAGCCAAAGGCTCGGTGGGCAATGGACTGGTACTACCCCGTACTCACCGGCGCAATGACTGGTG
>CAIOHI010000146.1 GCA_903858075.1 uncultured Actinomycetes bacterium | reverse complement strand
TGCATCGATACGCCAACGATGGTGAAACTTGGAGACAAGATCAAGGGCATCATCACCGTTGGTGGCTTGAGCATTCTCGACCCAGATGCACTTACTGGTGCATATAAGACAGATGCTCTTACCTACGGAACCAAGATGTACACCTACTCCAAAGATCGCAAGCTCACTGGAACAGGTTTTGCAACACAAGGCTTCGGCGGCATCATGACCATCTGGCAAATTGCTCAAGAAGTAAAGGGTACATTGACTGCAAAGGCAATGACCGACATCTTGAAGAACACCAATGGACATCGTGCATTCGGTTCAACCGGATTGTTCTGCAAGGCTTCGTTTGCTCCGTACCTATCGGTATGTGCAAGCCAAGTCAGCGCAAGCATTTGGGACGGAGTTGCACTCAAGGCCGACAAGGCAAACCAGAACTTCTCTGGCTTACCACTGCTCGGTAAGGGTGATGCAATTCGTCTTGCTGAAGTAAAGTAAAAAACTAATTAACAAATACGAATAACCAAAAAGGGGGAGGTGCTCCTCGGAGCACCTCCCCCTTTTTTAATATCTAAAATCAGAGAACTGCGGGGGGAAATGAAAGAAGCAATTGCTTATTCAATTATGGGTTTAGGATCCGGGGGTTTCTATGCCCTCATGGCCATGGGAATCGTGGTGGCCTACAAAGGTTCGGGTGTTATTAACTTTTCACACGGCGCCATTGCCATGTACGTGGCATTCCAGTTTTACAACTTGCGCACAGAAGGCGTCTTTCGCCTACCGTGGTTCGACATTTTGCCCACTTCATGGCTCAACTTGCCTGTCCGATTTAATCTGACCGATGGTCAGCCGATGAACTTTTGGCTGTGCGTTTTACTTGCACTGCTTACATCGGTCTTAATAGGTGCACTCATTCACTACTTAGTTTTCAAACCATTACGCAATGCGGCTCCGTTGGGCAAAGTCATTGGTGCAATTGGAGTAATGACCTACTTCCTTGGTGTTGCCTCTCTTCAGTTTGGCTCCACCATTCCTAACCCAGAAGCTGTCTTGTTTAAAGACGTGCTCTTCAAAAACTTTTTAGGTCTTGGCTTACCCGTTTCTGTTGAGGCACTTGCCCTCGCTGCTTCCGCAATTATCGTTGGCGCAGTCTTGTGGGCTATTTTCCGCTACACCCGCACGGGGCTTGCCACACGCGCAGCTGCTGGCAATGAAAAAGGCGCAGTTCTACTGGGCTACTCGCCCGATAAATTGGCCCTCTTCAACTGGGTTCTCGCAGCACTTCTTGCAGGACTCGCCGGAATCTTGGCCGGTACCGTTACCGGGTCTTTGAGCGTTGGTAAATTTACTGCACTCATTGTTCCGGCACTTGGTGCCGCACTCATCGGAAGCATGTCATCAATTCCATTGGCAATTGCTGGTGCACTACTCATCGGCGCACTCCAGACCTTCACGAGCACCTGGATGGTGGGTGAATCTTGGTTCCCGTCGTGGCTGCAATCTGGAGCGCGCGATGCTATTCCGCTCATCATCATTGTTGCAGTGCTCTTTTTGAAAGGTAAGTCATTACCCATTCGAGGCAACATTGAAGAGAAGCGACTGCCACTTGCTCCGTACCCGAAGCGTGTTGGTAAATACGTCGCCATCTTTGTTCCCCTTGGTTTCCTCTTTGCTGCTGGTCTTCCCGGAGACTTCCTCTGGGCCGGTCTCACTGGCAACTGGGGCTTTTCATTTACCGCAAGCCTCGTCGCAGCAATGTTTGGTCTGAGTTTTATCATTCTCGCTGGTTATGTAGGGCAGATCTCGCTCGTACAAATTTCGCTAGCAGGAACCGCAGCATTCGTTACCGCACGATTTGTGGCTAACGAAGGACCATCTGCCGAAAACCCATTTGCAGTTGGCGGGCCGCACTGGCCGTGGCCTCTTGCTTCGCTCATGGGAATTATTGCAGCGGTCGTTGTAGGACTCATTGTTGCCATTCCCGCGTTGCGAATTCGTGGAGTTCAACTTGCGGTAGTCACCATCGCCGCATCAATTTCAATGTGGACACTGTTCTTCGACAACCCTTCAGCAACAAAGTTGCAAGGTGGTTCTGCCTACGAATTCGGCACACCTTTCTTCTTCGGCATCGACATTGGCTCCACAAGTAGCAGTGGCCTTACCGACAACCCCAAGTACACACTGTTTTGCTTAGTTGTGCTGGCGGGTTTATGTGTTGTTGTTGCAAACCTGCGACGCGGTTCTACCGGACGTCGATTCCTTGCTGTACGTGCAAACGAACGTGCAGCAGCATCGGCCGGAGTAAACGTGCCCGGAACTAAGTTCCTTGCATTCGGTATCGCGTCAGCAGTTGCTGGTGTTGCCGGCGTCATGACCGCATACCAAACAGGCAGCACCGCTGCCACAAACTGGGAATACGGTATTGGTTTGTCGGCACTGGCATTTTGTTACCTCGGCGGCATCACCTCCATTAACGGTGCCATCCTTGGTGGCATGATTGCCGGCGGTGGAATTGTCAACACCTTCGGTAGTTTCCACTCACCTGGGCTGTACTCATACACCGCAATTCTTGGTGGACTCGGAATGATCGCAACAGCAATTATTCACCCAGCAGGTCAGGCATCTATTTTCCAGCCGCTCATGCGCCACTTCGGCTCATGGCTTCTCATCGCTCGAGGAAAAGAATGGGGTGTTGTTCTCAAACGACTCTGGCCATTCCTTCTCGGTGGTGGCGCCTGGGGTGCCATTGGTATCAACCCATGGCGTACCGATAGCTGGAACCGCGGATGGGCGATTGTCTTGGGCATTTTCCTTGTGCTCTTCGTTCGCAACATCGTCAACCAAGTCAGAGCAGCTAAGGCTGCTAAAGCACTACCCGATACCAACAGTCTCCAGGAGGTGACAGCATGAGTGCACTACTCGAAACAAACGAACTCACCGTTTCCTACGGCGGGTTACATGCAAACTCCAACGTCAATATCAAAGCCGAAAAAGGCAAGCTCACCGGGCTTATCGGCCCGAACGGCGCCGGCAAGACCACATTTATCGATGCCATCACTGGCTTCACCAACGTGTCGTCGGGTCGTGCAGAGTTCGACGGAAATGATCTTGCTGGAGTTCTACCTTCTGATCGGGCAAAGAATGGTCTGGTGCGTACATTCCAGTCACTCGAATTGTTCGAAGACTTAACGGTATGGGACAACCTCATCGTGATGGCAGAACAGACCAAATGGTGGTCGTTTCTTGCCGACATCGTGAAGCCCAATCGTGTACTCGGTATTGAAGAGCAAGCTGAATGGGCGCTCAACTTGTTGGGCCTGGGTGAACACCGCGACAAGCTCACACTCGACTTGTCACACGGCCAACGCAAGTTGGTAAGTGTGGCTCGCGCTCTTGCCGCCAAGCCAAGCATGTTGTTGCTCGATGAGCCTGCAGCTGGTCTTGACACGGTAGAAAGTCAGCAACTCGGAAAACACTTGCGTGAGATTCTGAAGCAAGACATCAGCATCTTCCTCATCGACCACGACATGGGTCTCGTGCTCAGCGTGTGCGACTACATCTACGTGCTCGACTTCGGCAAAATTATTGCTGAAGGAACGCCTGAAGAAGTGCGTAACAACCCAGAAGTAAAGCGTGCTTACCTTGGTGAGACCGCTGGTGAAATGCAAGCAGAAGGTGGCGCTGCAGCAGCACGCACACTTAGTGGAGAAGGGTGAACAACATGAGCGAAGCACTACTCAATATCGTCAACTTGAATGCTGGCTATGGCGGTATTCCCGTCGTACGCGAGCTCAATATTCACGTGAACCCGGGCGAAGTGGTGGCACTACTTGGACCAAACGGTGCAGGTAAAACGACCACACTGCTCACCATCTCGGGCATCTTGCGTCCTATTGCAGGCGACATTCAACTTCTCGGCAGCACCACCATTGGTGAGCGCCCCGAGAAAATTGCTCGTCGTGGGCTTGCACACGTGGCTGAAGACCGTTCACTGTTCTTCGACCTCACCGTGCAAGAAAACCTTCGCCTCGGACTCACCGGAAACCGTGAGACCCGCAGCAAGTCTCAAGAGAACGCACTCGACATGTTCCCAGCACTTCGACCACTCCTCGACCGTCGTGCCGGGTTGTTGTCGGGTGGCGAGCAGCAGATGCTGGCAATGGCCCGTGGTCTTGCTTCAGAACCAAAAATGCTTTTGGTCGACGAAATGAGCCTTGGTCTTGCTCCCATCATCGTTGAGCGCATGTTGCCCATCGTTCGTCGTATTGCCGACGACACCGGTGCAGGCGTACTCATGGTGGAACAGCACGTTGGCTTGGCATTGTCGGTTGCCGACCGTGGCTACGTACTTGCTCATGGTGAACTCACCATGGAAGGTTCTGCTCAGCAACTTCGCGACAACCAGTCGTTGCTCGAAGCTAGCTACCTGGGTGGCGAAGCCCACTAGAAATACTTTAAAAAGACCCCAGTCGAGAGGCTGGGGTCTTTTTTATTGCCCCACCACAAGTTGTGCACTTATTCGCATGGTGCGTAATGCGCTTACGTATAAGCGGTGAATACTCCCCCTTCGACGCTCTGATGAGCTGAAAGAGAACTTCACAAGAAAATTGATGCGAGGTTGCCAGCTTTAACGCTGCGCACGACTGCGCTAATCGCACCTCTATGCGCTGCCCGAGTTTGTAGACATTGCTCATTGAAATATCGAGACGTTCAGATAGTTCTTCCCGATTGAGTTCCTGGTCTAGATACAAATGCAGAAACTGTTGATCACGACCACTGAGTCCTTTACGTGACGTCGTCAATGCGTACTGCAACTCGTTCTCTTTGCAGTCTGCCTTGGGCGGGTACGCGTCGCAGGAACCGCCCACTATGAACGACCGTTGGTGCTGACGCAAATACTTATACGACTCATTTTTGGCAATCGCGCGCACCCACGCCTCAAGTTTGTGAACATCATGAAGCTGTTCAATGTGCACACTTGCTCGCAAGAACGTTTCTTGCACTACATCGTCACTTGCTGCTTGCGCCCCCAAGCGGCGCAGAACTACATTTCTGACGTCGCGCTCGCAGTCGATGTACAACATATGAAGCCCTATTGCGCTGTGCTGTTGTAAAGCGGCAACTACAACCGCACGGTGACAAGTTGGTTTGACCGTTTGCAGTTCCTGGAGATTCGTATGCACACCCCCATGGCACTGGAATTTCTTGTGAACGTAGTCCTGTATTCCAACTTTGTGAAGGGTGCCATGGCTTTCCTTATCGCGTAAGGCTTTCAAAGATCGCGGCTGTATATTTCCGAAGTGGCTCGTCGTCGTTTCTCTGCAACTCTTGCGCTCAGTGCAGGACTTATTGCCCTCCCCTCAATCATCAATATTCCTTCAGCCGAAGCAAAGTCTTCAAATAGCTCTTTCATTGTTGCCCGTGTACGAACGAAAGATCCGGTGGTGTTCATTACCATCGATGACGGGTCAGTGATCACCGATGGCTTAGTGCAACTTCTTCTCTCAAAAAATATTCCCGTTACAAACTTTGTTTTGTCGGAAGCTCTTAAAACGCACTGGAAAGCGCTCCACCGCATTCAACGCCCAGGCACATCGTTTGAAAATCATTCCGAGACACATCGCTTGATGAGTTCGCTTTCACTGAAAGAACAAACGAAAGAGATTTGTCGAGCAAATGAGCATGTACGTGGCAACTACAAAAAGCTCCCTCTCTTTTTCAGGCCACCCGGTGGTTCACACAACAGCGACACAGTGATTGCAGCCAAGAAGTGCGGCATACAAAAAATTGTGATGTGGAACGTTGAAGCTGACCAAGGAAAAATTGTGAGATCCGGTGGGGGCTCCCTAAAACGAGGCGACATTATTTTGTTGCACTACTTGGACAGTTTGGAATCAAGCCTGAAGGTTGTGCTCGCTGAAATTAAAAGGCTTGGGTTACGACCAGCATCACTGCGTGACTATCTCGCTCCTGCCCCTGCGGTCACTCCAACAAGCACCACGACTTTGCCTCAATAACGCTGTTGCATATATACCCCTAGGGGTATATAGTGACGACATGCAAATACCCACAGAAACCACCGACGACCTACAAAAACGCCTCCGCCGTATCGAGGGTCAAATTCGCGGAATCCAACAAATGCTGAGTGAAGAGCGCGATTGCCGCGAAGTTGTTACTCAAATTTCTGCAGCGAATAAGGCGCTCGAGCAGGTGGGTTTCAACTTGGTGGCTGCTGGCCTCACTTGGTGTGTGTCAAACCCAGAGCAGTCGAAAAAAGAGGGCTACTCCATTGAAGACGTACAAAAAATGTTTGTGAAATTGGCTTAGGCAATCTCCATGACCCAATTATCAAGCACCCAAAAGCCGGGTGTTCTCGCCCGCCTCGCTCACTTCACGGTCAACCATCGTCGGCCCGTCATGTTGGTGTGGCTCATCATTGCTTTTGCCGCAGCACCTTTGGCGCTGACGCTCACCAACGCACTGTCGGGCGCTGGTTGGGAAGCACAAGGTTCCGATGCGCAACTTGTACGCGACGAACTGCGTCGTGACTTTCCAGAAGCTGGAGCGGAATCGGCCATTGTTGTTTTCCAACAGGAAGAATCCTTTACAACTTCTCCCACAGCACTTTCATCATTTGTTTCTGAACTATCAAAGGCACCTGGAGCTGACGGCGCAATAGACCCACTTTCAATGCCACCAGAAGCCGGCCTCATTGCTCGCGATGGGCACACCGCCCTTATTCCTGTTGCACTCAGCGCAGAGGCTGACGCCGACCGCCCCGAGTCTGCTGGTGAAGTCATGAAGTGGGTCGACAGCTACACATTTGCTAGCGGAACATCGGCGAACACCACAGGCGAATGGGCTGTATGGCACGACTTCAATAAAGAAAACGAAAAGGCACTGCACAAGGCAGAACTTCTCTCTGGTCTACCCACGCTGCTCTTGCTATTTGTCGCGTTCGGCTCTGCAATAGCTGCTGGTATTCCGCTTGTGCTTGCCATTGCAGGAATCTTCAGCGGCTGGGCACTCTTGAATCTCTTATCGCATGTCACACCGCTATCGGTGTGGTCAATGAACTTCTCGATGATGATTGGTCTTGCTGTCGGAATTGACTACAGCTTGTTTATTATTTCTCGATACCGAGAAGAACGTGAAGATGGCAAAGACACTGCACAAGCCATGGCGGGCGCGCTGCAAACGGCAGGAAAGGCAGTGTTCCTTTCGGCACTTACTGTGATTTTGTCGCTTGCTGCACTCTTTCTCGTTCCGGTCATGGTGTTTCGTTCAATGGCCCTCGGCATGATCTTGTCGGTTGTTGCTGTATCGCTTGCATCACTCACACTCTTACCCGCCGTACTTGCCGCACTTGGCGACAAGGTATTGGTGAATCGCGCGAAGGAAGACCCCGACCGCGCAGCTGAAACACGTTGGGCTCGCTGGACCTCACGTGCGCTGTGGAAACCAGGGCGTACCCTCATTGCTGGTCTTTTTGTATTGCTTGCGTTAGGAGCTCCAGCACTTGGCATGAAGCTCGGTATGCCAAGCGCAACGGTGGTTGACCGCGGCGCACAAAGTCGTGACGGCTACGACATAGTGGTTGAGGCATTTGGCCCCGGAGCAGTTGCGCCCATATTCATCACTGCTCCTGCGGCAGATGCACAGAGCATTGTCGATGCTGCAACAAAAGACGCCAATGTGGCACAAGCCGGAATCGTGAGCGAACCTGCCACTTCTGGGCGCGTTGCATTACGTATTTTCCCTAAGACGGGAAGTTCCGATACAGCCACAAGTGATCTTGTTGGCGAACTCCGCAATGACGTGTCTTCGATCTCACCAACTGCACTAGTGGGTGGTCCTGGCTCGCAAAATCGCGACCTCACTGGTGCGCTCATTGGAACAGCGCCTCTCGCAGTTGGTCTTATCATGCTCGTTGCCTTTGTATTGCTACTCGTTGTTTTCCGTAGCTTGACCATTGCATTGTCATCGGTTGTGTTGAATCTCATCAGCGTTGGAGGAAGCTTTGGTTTTGCCACGCTGGTGTTTCAACATGGTTTTGGTGCAGGCCTCATTGGTATCGAGCATCAAGGGTTCATCAACGCATGGGCGCCGCTCTTCTTCTTCGCATTGCTCTTTGGCTTGTCGATGGACTATCAACTCTTTTTACTCGCGGGTATTAAAGAGCAATATGAAAAGTCGGGCGATACACAATTAGCAATTCGTGAAGGTATTGCACGCACGGGTCGCCCCATCACGAACGCGGCGCTCATCATGATCGTTGTATTCATTGCCTTTGGCGTCACCGGGCCAATCCCACCAACAGAACTGGGCCTCACTTTGGCCGTTGCCATCCTCCTCGACGCAACAGTCATTCGCATGATGTTGGTTCCAGCCCTCTTCGGGTTGCTGGGTGAAAAGACCTGGTGGCTTCCCAAGTGGCTCGGCAAGATTCTCCCCCACGTGAATTTCAGTCATTAATTAGGTGCTTTTCCATAATCCCGACCTAGTTAGTCGGGATTATGGAAAATGCCGTTATCGTGGGCGGTGAACTAGTCACCTTTAAAGGAGAACATCATGGCACTTCGACTTGGCGATACCGCCCCCGACTTCACCGCAGAAACCACACAAGGCACCATCAACTTTCATGAATGGCTTGGCACTTCGTGGGGCGTACTTTTTAGTCACCCGAAAGACTTCACGCCAGTGTGCACCACTGAGCTTGGCTACGTAGCAAAAATCAAACCAGAGTTCGACAAGCGCAACGTGAAAGTCATCGGCTTGTCTGTTGACAATGTTGAGTCGCACCTGAAGTGGGAAGGCGACATTGGCGAAACACAAGGTACGCCTGTGAACTTCCCAATGATTGGCGACCCAGAGCGCAAAGTAAGCGACCTGTACGACATGATTCACCCC